>CAXBLH010000097.1:0-13960 GCA_963976315.1 uncultured Dyadobacter sp. | reverse complement strand
TTTGGACCAGCCCAAAAATTGACCCGACGCGAATCCGACGAGTAGCATCATAGAAACCTCGAAAAGCCCTGTGATTGCAGCTGTGCTACCTACTTTTACAAGTTTTTTGAAACTGAACTCAAGTCCAAGATTAAAGAGTAAGAAAATAACTCCAATCTCTGCCCAAATTTCAATAGTTTTGATATCAGTAATGGTGGGGAATATGGCAAAATTGGGGCCTACAATCAGGCCGGCTAATATATAACCTAAGACTACCGGTTGTTTTAATTTCTTAAAAATGAGGGTAATGATACCCGCCATGGTGAGTATCAAGGAAAGGTCAACGATGAGTTGAGGAACGTGCCAATAAAATACAAAAAGCCTTTGACTAGTCAAAGGCTTTTTGTATTAATGCAATGGAAACTAGGAATTGTCTTATCCTACACTTCCTTCTAAGCTAATTTCAAGTAATTTTTGAGCTTCAACCGCAAACTCCATCGGAAGTTGGTTAAGGACTTCCTTGGCGTAGCCATTTACGATGAGTGCTACTGCTTGCTCGGTAGGAATCCCACGTTGGTTGCAATAGAATAATATATCTTCTCCAATTTTTGAGGTGGTAGCCTCATGTTCTACTGTTGCCGAAGGATTACTCACTTCAATGTAAGGGAACGTATGAGCGCCACACTTATCACCCAACAATAGGGAGTCGCATTGGGAGAAGTTTCTAGCCTTATCCGCTTTCTTAAATACTTCTACCAATCCACGGTATGAGTTCTGGCTTTTTCCCGCTGAAATTCCTTTTGAAACAATACGACTTTTGGTGTTTTTACCAATATGAATCATTTTTGTTCCAGTATCGGCCTGTTGCATGTTATTTGTAACAGCTACCGAATAAAACTCCCCAATAGAATTATCACCTTTAAGGATTACAGAAGGGTATTTCCAAGTAATCGCCGAACCCGTTTCTACCTGAGTCCATGATATTTTGGAGTTGTCTCCGTCACAAATACCTCTTTTGGTCACAAAATTGTAAATACCACCCTTTCCTTCTTTGTCGCCTGGATACCAGTTCTGAACGGTAGAGTACTTTACATTGGCACCTTCGTGCGCAAAAATTTCCACCACTGCGGCATGCAATTGATTTTCATCACGCATCGGAGCTGTACAACCTTCGAGGTAGCTAACATGGCTTCCCGTATCACCAATTATAAGTGTACGTTCAAACTGGCCAGTTCCTGCGGCATTAATACGGAAATAGGTAGACAGTTCCATAGGGCAACGAACGCCTTTTGGGATATATACAAAAGACCCATCAGAGAATACTGCCGAGTTAAGTGCAGCATAATAGTTGTCTTTTGGTGGTACTACCGAACCTAGGTATTTTTTTACTAGATCAGGATGTTCCCGAATAGCTTCGCTGATAGAACTAAATATAATTCCTTTTTCTTTTAACGACTCTTTAAAGGTCGTAAAAACAGACTCGGAGTCCATAACGGCATCTACAGCAATACCAGAAATTCTTTTTTGTTCGTTCAATGAAATACCTAAACGTTCAAAAGTGTCTCTCAATTCAGGGTCTATGTCTTCAAGACTCTCAACTGGTTTCTTCTTTTTGGGTGCCGAATAGTATTTAATTGCATTAAAATTTATTTCGGGATAATGTACATTGGGCCAAGTAGGCTCGTCCAGAGTCAGCCATAAATGATAGGCTTTCAATCGCCATTCAAGCATCCATTCCGGTTCGTTTTTCTTTGCAGATATAAATCGAACTATATCATCATTTAATCCCGGAGGGGCTTCGTCTGCTTCAATATTGGTTACAAAACCGTATTTATATTCCGAACTGGTGATCTCTTCCAACAATTCTTCTTCTTTGCTCATAGTCTAATGATTATCACGCTGTTTGTACTATACCTCTAACACACACAAGCTGGGATGAGTTTAATAAAGGGCTCAAAATTATAGAAAAATGCTGACAAAATTATGACGTTTGTCATATACTTCTGTCAGCATTCCCTATCAATTCGCTTATTTCAACCAAAAATTGATCTATTTCGTATCTGAAATAATTGCAGTTTATTAAGAATTAGAGATAGCGGTGAGGGGCTAAATAGTTTTGAACATAGTCTGCTACGCCTTCTTCAAGCGTGTGGAATGGCTTATCGTACCCAATAGATTTCAGTTTGGACATATTCGCTTCAGTAAAATACTGGTATTTGTCGCGGATGTCAATGGGTGTATCAATAAAATCGATATCTGGTTCTAAACCTAATGCTTTAAAAGTATTGGTTACCAAATCTTTAAAAGTACGAGCTTGCCCACTTCCTAAATTGTAAATTCCAGAGTCTTTACGATGATTCATAAAGAATATACAAACATCAATCAGATCTTTGACGTAAATAAAGTCTCTCATTTGCTCTCCATCCTTAAAGTCTGGGTTGTGAGAACGGAATAACTTCATTTTGGAAGTAGCCTTGATTTGGTTGAATGCATGGAAAATAACGGAAGCCATACGTTCCTTATGGAATTCATTGGGTCCGTAAACATTAAAGAATTTTAATCCAACCCAAAAAAATGGTTTTTCTTTTTGTTCTAGGGCCCATATATCAAAGTCAGTTTTGGAATCGCCGTAAGGATTCAATGGTTTAAGCTTTGGTATATCAGCTTCATTATCGTCATATCCCAGTTCTCCCAAGCCGTAAGTAGCCGCCGACGACGCATATACAAGAGGTATTTGATAATCGACACAGGCTTTCCAAATGGCTTTGGAATAGTTGACGTTTAACTCATCAAATATTTCTTTATTAAATTCGGTAGTGTCTGTTCTGGCACCGATATGGAAAATGAACTCTACAGTCTGGTTATTTTGATTCAACCACTTTATAAATTCAGAGCGTTCCACCTTTTCTTCAATGATTTTTCTTTCTAAATTTTCAGCTTTTACAATCTGAGAAAAGTCGTCTACCGCTATTATCTTTTTAAAACCTGCTTCATTTAACTTACTTATCAGGCCACTTCCTATAAAACCTGCTGCTCCTGTTACAATAATCATAATGCTGATTGTCTAAATATTTATTTTTTAATAAACTAAACGAGTTTGTTTTTTGTAGTTAATAATCTGATACTTAGTTGTTTAGTGTCCTATTTTGCTTGTTGTGAAAACAAAATTTCTACTACATTATCGGAAAATTAATAATCATAATACGTGAAATTATCGCAAAACTACCAATACAAGCTGTAATTTTGTACTCAATATTTTAGAGGAAGGGAATTATATCATGATTTACGTTACGAGAAAGGAGCATTTTAATGCTGCTCATAGACTTTACAATCCAAGTTGGAGCGAAGAAAAAAACCAGGAGGTATTTGGGCCCTGCGCTAATAATAATTGGCACGGTCATAATTTTGACTTGTTTGTTACTGTCAAAGGTATGCCTGACGCAGACACTGGATTTGTGATTGACCTAAAAACCTTAGGGGATATCATTAAAACTACTATTATAGATAAGGTAGATCATAAAAATTTAAATTTAGATGTGGATTTCATGCAAGGCAAAATGGCATCTTGTGAAATTTTTGTGATGGAAATCTGGAAAATATTAGCCAAAGCTATTGAAGCTTCTGCTTCTAATGCTAGACTGCACTATATAAAATTAGTAGAAACTCCCAAAAACTTTGTGGAGTATTATGGTGAATAGGATTTGTTTGAGCGAGAACCATATTTATTTCTGGTGTTAGAGGTCTGTTTTTGAATGACCTCTTTTACGGGCGGAAATCATTCGCCAGCCATAAGCCAGCATCGTTTTCAGAAAGAACATGACAGCCGCAGGTAATACTAAACAGATCGTGAGGCGGTTCACTTTATAAGTTTTTAATCAATCCAAGAATCTCTTAAATGAAATACTATCTCATTGCCGGTGAGCGGTCGGGCGATTTACATGGTTCTAATCTTATCAAAGGTATTAAGGAAAGTGATCCCAATGCGGATTTTCGCGGTTGGGGAGGTGATTTGATGCAGATGGAAGGAATGGAGCTTGTGACGCATTACCAAGACACGGCTTTTATGGGATTTTTGGAAGTAGCCATGAATCTGCATAAGATTTCAAGCTTTTTGAAAAAATGTAAACGTGATTTACTCGAATATAAGCCCGATGTAGTAATTCTGATCGATTATCCCGGCTTCAATTTAAGAATTGCCGAATATGCAAAATTAAAGGGAATTAAAACCTTCTATTATATTTCTCCAAAAGTTTGGGCTTGGAACCAGAAAAGAGCTCTGAAAATTAAAAAGAACGTCGATCAGATGTTCGTTATTTTTCCGTTTGAAATTGATTTTTATAAGCAATACGACTATCAGGTAGATTATGTGGGTAACCCACTAATGGATGCTATTGAGAATTTTAAACAGGATCCTGATTTTCGGAGTAAAAATAATTTGGGTGAGCAACCCCTTATTGCATTATTGCCGGGAAGTAGAGCACAGGAGGTTAAATCCATGCTGGAACTGATGTTAAGTATTAGAAAGTCTTTTCCTAGGTATCGTTTTGTAATCGCAGCAGTGAGTAACCTACCCAAAGAGATTTATAGTGTTTTTGCAGAAGATCCACAGGTTAAGATTGTATTTGATGCTACTTACGATTTACTGAAAATTTCGGAAGCTGCCTTGGTGACTTCTGGAACTGCGACATTAGAAACCGCTTTGCTAAATGTTCCAGAAGTGGTATGCTACAAGACTAGTCCATTTTCTTATCGCATCGCAAAGCTAGTTATTAGGGTAAAGTTTATTTCTTTGGTAAACCTGATCATGAATAAAGAGGTTGTTAGGGAGTTGATTCAAAAAGAGCTTAGTACTGGAAATCTCATTTCAGAGCTTGAATCTATACTTCTCGGTGGGATCAAGCGGGACATCCAGTTGGCGGAGTATGAAATTTTACAGCAACGGGTAGGTGGGGCAGGAGCCTCCCGAAGTGCCGGGAGGTTAATGGTATCTTATTTGAAATAAGGGTGGTTTTTGATAAGTCCTTAATTTCGCATTCGCATTAATTTTTCATTTTCTTTAACTGTAATCATACTTCCTTTCATTTCGATAAGGCCTTCATCTTTAAAGTCAGATAAGGTTCTTATGACGGTTTCCGTGGCGGTACCAGCCATAGCAGCGATGTCGTCGCGACTAATTGACATAGAAAAAACCTTATTGCGATCATCCTGATAGCGCTGTACAAGTAATACCAAGGCCTGTGCCACTCTTTTTCGAACAGAATTATAAGCCAATTGTAAAAGTCTTTCCTCCCGGTCTTTTATCTCATTGGACAGCATTTTGATAAACTTGGTTGAAACCTCTCGATTTCCTTGCAGTAAATTAAAAAAATCCTCTTTAGGGATGACCGCTATTTCAGAATTCTCTAGGGCAATTGTTGTTTCTTCGTAAGACTGGCTTTGCAATAAATCCAGATAGCCAAAAAAATCACCTACTTTAAAAAGGTCCGTGATATAACCTTTGCCGGAGTCATTGGTTTTATAAGCTTTTATTTTTCCTTTTTGTAAAAAGAATATGCTGTTTGGAAAGCTTCCTTCCGTATAAACTGTTTCCTTCTTTTTGAGGGTTTTTATTTTCTTACCTTCGGCCAGTTTGTTTAATAATTCGAAGGACTTCGCTTCGTCCAGAAACTCACTTAGTCCCTCACTAGACCGATCGAATTTTCTTTTGATTCTTTCACTTTTGAGAAGCCGGATTTCAACAGCATTCAGTAATTCTACATCGTCATACGGCTTGGTAAGGTAGTCGTCGGCTCCCATTATCATCCCTTTACGGAAGTCGTCTCGCTCTGCTTTAGCAGTTAAAAATACAAAGGGAATCCCAGTGGTTTCTTCGTCTTTGCCTAGCATATGGAGCACTCCATAGCCGTCCAGTTCGGGCATCATAATATCACATATAATCAAGTCGGGCATTTCATGTTGGGCAACATGCACGCCTTCTTTTCCATTGCAAGCGGTAATGACCTTGTAATTTGCCAGCTCCAAAATCTCTGCGGTGTTTTCCCGCATTTCGGGGTTGTCTTCTATGAGTAAAATCTTTTTGTTTTCCACGTGATTTGAGTATTGTTTCGAAGCGTTAAAGTTGCTTCTTATTTTTTATGATTCGGAAGATGAATACTAAAAGTGGTACCTATGGCTACATCACTCTTAAATTCGATCGTGCCTCCCATTAATTGGACATAGTTTTGTACAATATGCAGTCCAAGTCCAGTTCCTTGGGCGTTTCCTGCATTTTGGGCCCTATAAAACCGATCGAAAATATGTGCTTGGTCGGCTTCAGGTATACCAATTCCTTCGTCAATTATTTCGATACTGATTTGCTTTTTATTCGTGACCACATTCAAATGGATAGCCGCACCAGCATCGGAATATTTAATGGAATTTGAAAGAAGATTTAATAAAATGTTTTTCAATAATTGTTTGTCAAGCCAAACGGTTTCTACGCCTTTGTAATTGAAAATAATGTCCTGATCTTCCTTGCAAAGAGGTCTTATTTCTTCAATGATTTTATTGCAGAATACCGCCAGTTCTGTCTCAACGAATACCACATTTAAATGCCCTTCTTCCAGTTTTCCGATAGACAAAAAGTCGTTCAATATCTCTGTTAGATTTGTTACAGAAGATTTAATACGCTGTACATGCTTTTGTCTTTTGTCTTCCTCCTCCGTTTTTGAATATCTGCCAATGAGTGAAGCCGAGGAGAGTATCGTTGCAAGGGGCGTTCTAAATTCGTGAGAAGCAATGGTCACGAACTGACTTTTCATATTGTTCAGTTCTCGTTCTTTTTTTAAAGCCCGCATTACCTCTTCTTGGGATTGTTCAATTTTCTTCACGGCCATAGCTAGTTCTTGAGTCCGTTGTTCTACACGTTCTTCCAGTTCAGCGTTTAGCTTTTTTATCTCCAAATTAGCCTCTGCAATACGTTTTTCTTGCATTTTTCTCGTGGTAATATCAATCACAAAACTGACCACAAATTGGCCTTCGCTCGTTTCGAATGGGCTCAGACTTACTTCAACAGGAAACTCACTACCATCTTTTCTACGAGCGAAAAGTTCAAGAGTTCCACCCATCCCGCGAGCCCTTGGTGCTTCGAAATAGGTGTTTCTATGCTCTAAATGATGATGTGCATGTCGCTGAGGAATCAGAGCTTCAATTTTATTACCTATAAGTTCTTTGTCAGAATAACCAAAAAGCGCCTTGGCTTTGGGGTTTAGCATCACTATTGTTCCTGTTTTATTAACAACAACAATCCCTTCTGTTGCATGTTTAAATAGCGCATCAAGCATTTCAATGTGCCGTGTCATGGCTTTTGTACGTTTTAATGAAATCGGTTCAAACATACCAAGTTAGTTGACATTGTTGTAGGAACAAAAAATATTATTTTAAAGTCTGACAAAGCCGTGATAATAATTTATCGGGAAGGCCAGGTATTTTCGATGGTTTTAAAACTACACAGTTTGGCTAAATAGATTTGTTTTAGAGGGTTGGCTGTGAAGTTTGGCATCGAAAGCCATGCAAATATTTCGTATAAAAGGCCGTCCAGCCGGAGTGACACTAATTTTAAAGGCGTCCCTATTAATCAAACCGTCGGTCTCCATTTCTGCTAATCGTTCGATACCCTCTAATAATGCATCACATACTTCGCTGGATTTGTACCAAGTTGTTTCGAAGCGCGTCATGAGGCGGAGTATGTGCTTTCTAATGATCAAATCCTCCTCCGTGAGTTCGTGACCTTTCATTATCGGGAACATACCCTTTTCAATGAGCTGATAGTAATCTTCTATTTTTTTCTCGTTCTGGACGTAACCATCCCAGGTATCACTAATAGAAGACGCACCAAGGCCTATTAATAATTGAGTATGGGTGTCTGTATAGCCCATGAAGTTGCGGTGTAAGGTCTTGTTTTGACTAGCATGGTATAATGAATCATTGGCAAGAGCAAAATGATCCATGCCAATGTCTTGGTATCCGGCCAGTTCAAGCGCATTTTTACCTGTTTCATAAATGGCCATTTTTCTGTCGGGATCTGGCAAGTCTTCTTCGGTATATTTTCGTTGTCCGGGTTTTAACCAGGGAACATGCGCATAGCTGTAAAATGCAATTCGATCCGGTTTGAGTTTGATGACCTTCATCATGGTATCCATCATATAGCAGCTTTTTTGCAACGGCAAGCCGTATATAATATCATAGTTAATGGAATTGTAGCCTATTTCTCTAGCCTTGTCGGTCAAATGCTTCACTTGCTCGTAGCTTTGATGACGATTAATTACAGCAAGAACTAAGGGGTTGAAATCTTGTACTCCAATACTTATTCTTCTAAAACCTAAATTGAATAGTGCGAATAGATGCTCGTCGGTAGTGTTTCCTGGATGCGCTTCAAAACTAAATTGCGCATCAGGATGCACTTCTGACTGAGCAAATATCGCTTCTATTAGAAGGGTTAAATTAGTACTGCTAAAAAATGTGGGAGTTCCGCCCCCCAAATGAATTTCTTTAAGAATGGGTTTTTCGTCTCCGAACAAGTTTAAATATAGTTGCCATTCTTTTTTTAACGCCTTTATATAATGGTTTTCAACGCTGTGGTTGATGGTGATGCGGGTGTTACAGCCACAATAAGTACATAAGCTCTCACAAAATGGAAGATGGATATACAAGCTGATACCCTCCGTCTTGTTGGAAATTCGGAAAGCATCCTGCACCATTTCTGTCCATGTACTTTGGGTTGGAGGGGTTGGTTGCCAGTAGGGAACAGTGGGGTAACTGGTATACCGAGGGCCTGGTATGTTATATTTAAATAAAAGATCCTTATCCATGGCTTATTATTGGTAGTTTGAAAAATATTTCAAATCTAAAAAGGTCCACTACCAAAAATCATGATAAAAGTCAGTTAGAAAGCTTACTTTTCTTCCAGTAATGCAGCAGGACTTGCGCAAATTGGAAGCGGATGTGGTGCATCCTTTGGGCCATAATTCACATAAACTCCTCTAAGAATTAATAGCATTCCAAGGAAGGAAAGGATAAAGGGAAGCAGTCTCCGCATTTTGGATCGAATGGCAGGGGTAATGAACTCCTTAAAGTATCCCACTCCTATCATCATAGGAAAGGTGCCTAGTCCATAAATAAACATAAAAAGGGCAGATTGGAGATTACCGCCTGTCGCCATAGAACTTACTAAGGCTAGATAAACCATGCCACAAGGTAATAGTCCATTTAAGAGTCCAAGGGAGAATCTAGCGAAATTGTTTTTTTGAATTAATTGCGTTCCCATTCGGGCTTTTAAACCGTGTAGAAACGTATTGAGGTGGGTTGATTTACTGATTTGTTGCTCAATTTTAGAAGCAAACAAAACATAAGCCAGCATGAGGATTCCAGCTCCTATCGATAAATATTTCAAGTACCCAAGCCAATAAATAGTAGTGGCTATTGTTCCAAAAATGAACCCTAAAATGGAATAGGTAGTGGCTCTTCCAATATTGTAAACCAATACTGCCACAAACCTTCCGAGTTTTGAGCTACTTCCCAAGGGTATGGCAAGTGCAATAGGGCCACACATTCCCAGGCAGTGAAAGCTGCTCAGTAGCCCCATTGTTATGGCTAGCAGTGGAAGTGTGGTGTTCATTTAGTGGCTTTAGGTATAGTTAGTGGTTAATTTGTATGGCTCCGTCATTCCAGAACTTTTGGGTTCCGTTTTGCCAATCAACCTGCAATAAGTAACGGCCGTTTGGGACGTCTGTTAGGTTAATTTGCTGGGTATTATGGCTGGAAATTAATTTGAACTGTCGATCCTTAGTATTGTCGGAGGGACAGTAAAGATGAATGATTCCTGCCAAATCGTTGTCTTTAAAGTTTGCTGGAAAAGTGATCGTTAGTTGCTTCTTATCCATTTTCCAAGATAGGGGAAGTTCCAGAGCTTCCGTATTATTTTGCTTGTCTATTTTATGTTGAAATTCTAATTCCTCATGGTAATATTTTTCTGTTACCAAGTCGATTTTTTGAGTGGTACTCATAATTACCAACACAATAATCATGGCTACAAAGCCAAGGTAGAGCATTGCGATACCAGTTCCCCAGTTTATTTTAATAGTTTTCATTCTATGTTGAATTAAAGTCTTCAAAAAATTTGATTATTCTTCTGGTGCCATAAAGCTGGTACTGAATTCTTCTAGTTTTATTTTACCTTCAAAAACAGAAAGGCTTAGTTCCGTTTTACGATTTTGGATATCTTTTTTGGGCATTGTAATAAATAAAGTGCCTTCTACCATGCCGGTTGCTTCCAAGGAAAGGTCAGGTGTGCCCGCAAACTTGATGGTAACGTTGGGGTTGTTGGCCTTTAATATTGGTTGAATACGATGATTGGTTTTATTGAAAATTTTGAATGTATATAAGTTGCTAATCGTACCGTCTGCATTTTCAATATACCTACTACCTGGCGCGCGAAGTAAGGAAGTTTGGGTATCGGTTCTTTGAATAAGCGTATATGCCAACACCGACCACAACAAACCCAGAATTATAATATAGCCAATAACCCTAGGGGTAATCAATTTTTTGGTTTTCGTAGTTATCGCATTTTCGGAGCTGTATCGGATCAGTCCACGGTCAAATCCAATTTTGTCCATTATATTATCACAAGCATCG
Source organism: uncultured Dyadobacter sp. (assembly GCA_963976315.1). Taxonomy (GTDB): domain Bacteria; phylum Bacteroidota; class Bacteroidia; order Cytophagales; family Spirosomataceae; genus Dyadobacter. Next base: position 3,310 of record CAXBLH010000097.1, on the reverse strand, counting down.
ATACAGGCTGTGCAGTTCACACATTCCATTTGCGTGCCGTTTCGGATATCAATACCCGTAGGGCATACACTCACGCACTGATAACAACCGATGCAATCGCCAGCGTCGCGCTGTTTTCCTTTATGTAGTTTTTCTCTTGGCTCGCCACGTACATAATCATAGGCTACCACAATCGAATTGCGATCCATGAGTACGCCTTGAAGCCTGCCATAGGGGCATACAACAGTACAGGCCTGATCCCGTAACCAGGCGAAATTGAAATAAAAAAGAAGTGTAAAAACAACAATTCCCACAAACAGCGAAGTATGCTCCGCAATGGGTTCATGTATTATTTTGGCAAGTTCATCAACCCCTATCACATAGGACAGCAGTAAATTCGCAATGAGGAAAGAGATGGCTAAAAAGAGGCTGTATTTTAAGAACTTCTTAAATATTTTCTCCGAATTCCAGGGTGATTTATTAAGTAGTTTTTGTTTTCCAGCGTCCCCTTCAATAGCGTATTCAATTTTGCGGAAGACCATTTCCATAAACACGGTTTGTGGACAAGCCCATCCGCACCATAGTCTACCAAAAATAGTGGTAAATGAAACGATGAAAACCATGAAAGAAAGCATGGTAAGACCGAAAAGCCAGTAGTCTTGTGGGCCGATAAAAATGCCAAAAATGATGAACTTCCGTTCAATTACATTGAACAACATCAAAGGCTGACCATTTAATTTTAAGAATGGCGTAACGAACAATACCGACAGTATCAAAATCGTAAACAAGGAACGCCTTGAATGCCATTTTCCGGTGGGCTTTTGCGGGTAAAACCAGTTTCTTTTGCCGTCTTCCGAAACAGCATTGAACTGATCTCTAAAGGAATCAGGGTCGCTTACGGAATGATTGGGTTTCATGATAAGGTGGTTATAGGGGTTCTTTAAGTTGGAACCCCTTTGATTTCTCTTTTAATTGTTCGCGTTCAGGGCCACGGTACTATCGCTTAGTGCCGTTTTTCCGTCTTCGTATAATTCGCCTTGTGGCTCTTTGGGATTAGCAGGTTGAGTCCCTTTTAGCGAAACCAAAAAGCTGGCCACTTTTTGAATATCAGTGGGGCTCAATTGTTTTTCCCAAGAAATCATCCCTTTTTCCGGCACCCCATATTTTATTACTTTGAATACATTGTTTATACCTCCACCATGCAGCCAAAATTCGTCGGTCAAATTAGGTCCAACACCTCCACCGCCGTCGGGGCCATGACAGGCAGCACATTTTTCAACAAAAATAGTTTGTCCTTGTGCAACACCTGGATCATCAGCCAGCAGGAGGGTTACCGTGTTTTCGTCCATACTTGCACCTACCTTTTCTATATAGGCTTTTTTTGCTATTTCAGCAGTGGCTATTTCCTTTTCCAATTCGGCTATTTGGAGGTCGCCATAGCCACCGAAATAGATAACGGAATAGATGATTGCGAAAAAAATGGTGAGGTAAAACAAGGATTGTAGCCACGGCGGCATTCTGTTATCGAGTTCATGAATTCCGTCGTAGTCATGATCCTTGATGAGTATTTTGTCTTCTTCCGACAGGGATATTCCCACTCCGCCGAATGTGCTCCACCAGTTTTTGGTAAAAATGGTATTGGATTTTTTTCCACTTCCACTCACATGAGCCATTTTGTCAAGTATATTGATGGCGTCTACCAAAAGAATTACTACCAAAATGATAATAACAAACAAGCCAAAAAGTAGGATTGTTAAAAGGAGATCGTTACCACTCATCGCGTATTTTTTTTCGGCGGTGTCTTGAGCCCAGGCGATGTTTCCGATCAGGAAAAGTGCTAAAAATGAAAGTATTTTTTTGCCAGGTACTTCCTCCATCAAAGGGATATTACTCATTTTATCCAAACTGGCTTTATCCAGTTTAAAAACATAAATAATGAGGCCAATGAAGAAAGCGAAGAATATGACCAAGGATATTAACGGATATACTTCAATACCTGCTATGGTTTCAAGATAATTTCGAAATTTCATAATGTTCCGTAATTTAATAATACAGCTGAATGATTTTTAGTAATCCGACAGCCTATAACGAGCTTTGCAATAGTCTGTCGGATTGAACAGGATTTATTTTGAATCCGATTTAATGTCGGTACCAAGTCGTTGCAGATAGGCAATAAGGGCAATGATTTCCTTGTTTTCATTGGCTTTAATACCATTGTCTTTCAGGCTTTCTTTAATCGCAACTGCCTGTTGGTGAAGATCCATGTTAGCTGTTTGGTCATAACCTTTTTCATAAGGTACGCCCAGTTTTTGCATCGCTCTAATTTTTGGACCCGTAGAGGTTGTATCCAAATCATCTTCCAATAGCCACCCATATCTTGGCATGATCGAGCCTGGTGACATACTGGTTGGGTCTTCCATGTGGTTGTAATGCCAAGCATCAGAGTATTTGCCACCGACGCGATGTAAGTCTGGTCCGGTTCGTTTAGAGCCCCATTGGTGCGGGTAGTCATACACAAATTCTCCTGCTTTGGAATATTCGCCATACCTTTCAATTTCTGCTCGGAACGGGCGTATCATTTGAGTATGACAAACGTAGCAACCTTCTCTTACATAGATATCTCGGCCCTGCAATTCTAAGGGTGTATAGGGTTTTACATTGGAGATGGTTGGGATATTGGATTCTACCATGAAGGTGGGTATCATTTCAATCATCCCGCCAATGGCTACCGCTATTAAAGAGAAAATAGTAAGCGCCAAGGGCTTGCGTTCTAATAATCTACGGTGCCAATATTCATTTTTATTAGCGTGCCAGATAGCCTGTAATGGCATAGCTCGTGCGGTCTCGGTTTCAACCAACTTGCCATTTAGAGCGGTCATCGTTAAGTTATAAATCATGACCACGAAGCCTATTAGATAAAGACTACCCCCTAGGCTACGCATGAAATACAAGGGAGCCAGCTGTGTTACCGTTTCAAGGAAATTGGGGTATTTTAGTAATCCTTCCTGCGTGAACTCCTGCCACATAGAGCTTTGTACCCATCCTGCCCAGTACATCGGAATGGTATAGAAAAGAATTCCTAAGGTACCAATCCAGAAATGAAAATTAGCTGCTTTTGGGGAGTACAACGGACGGTTGTAAAGTCGTGGAAACAACCAGTATAGTATACCGAAAGTCAAGAAACCGTTCCAGCCCAGGGCACCTACATGCACATGAGCCACGATCCAGTCGGTATAGTGTGCAATTGCATTTACATTTTTGAGAGAAAGCATGGGTCCTTCGAAGGTTGCCATACCGTAGGCCGTGATGGCAACTACCATAAATTTCAAAA
>CAXBLH010000096.1:0-14008 GCA_963976315.1 uncultured Dyadobacter sp. | reverse complement strand
TCATTAACAAACCAAAAGTCAAAAACGTAAAACCCCAAGATTTTAATTTGAACTAGGGGAGGGGGGTATTGATTTTTTTAATCCATGCAAAAAGGAGCGACTCGGTGGGTCGCTCCTTTTGCATATAGCTTACTCCAGAAAAAATTTATTGGCCTACTTTACGCCCCTTTAATGTTTCTCTTTCGTTTTTAACCTGTTTTAGTAAATCTTTTTTTACAAAAAGCCGGGCACCGTTTCCTGATTGTAAATCGAAAGTACGGTCTTTATAAACAAATTTACTGTCAGATAAAACATCCAAAAAATAGTTCTGTCCGCTCAAATTGAATTTCATACCTTTTGTGTCCTGCTGGGTATCATCCCAAGAGGCATAAATTACACCATTTGCGGAAGATAATGACACGCCTGGTGTGAAAGGTAATACATTGATAGTCTGGATGCTTTTTCCGTTGCTCAGCGTGATTTGGCCTTCTGGATTTACCTTTATGTCATTAGGATCCGACACTTCACGTCGGATAATAATTGCTTTATCATTAAAAAACTGCACTTTTTCCAACGGGATTCCTGCGGCCTCCAAGCTTTGTCTTAGATCTTCGGTGAATACAGTATAGTTTGAAAGTGGTACTGAATTAATAGTAGTGCACGCATTTAAGCAGACTAATAGAAAAATTCCGGCAAACGATTTTGATAATATTTTCATGTTTTATTGATATGGTCTGGTATACCTTTAAATGTTTTATGCAATAAAGTACCTAATTACGCAATATTAATAAAAAGGATAGCAGTTAACAAGTGAGTTGGTTGATGTTTATTTTATGACAATGTGTCAGTTTAGTTCCAATAGGTTTCGTAATGGAACGCAAATTTGAGGAGAGTATTGTAGCAGATATAGCAATTTAAAGTACAAAAATTTAAACGATTTAAAATTATGGAATCAGTGATTCAGGAAAAAGGAAGTCTGAGTATTCACACAGAAAATATTTTCCCTATAATTAAAAAATTCCTTTATTCGGACCACGAAATTTTTCTGAGAGAATTAGTCTCAAATGCCGTTGATGCATCTCAAAAGATTAAAAAATTGGCTTCTTTCGGTGAGTTCAATGGAGAACTTGGTGAATTAAAGGTTCAAGTTAAGCTCGACAAAGAGGCTAAAACAATTACCGTTAGCGATAATGGTATTGGTATGACGGCCGATGAAATCAAAAAATACATCAATCAGATTGCGTTTTCGGGAGCAACCGAATTTGTTGAAAAGTACAAAGACAAAGGAGAAGATGGAAAAATAATCGGCCATTTCGGACTTGGTTTTTATTCGGCATACATGGTAGCCAAGGATGTTGAAATTATTACTAAATCTTTCCGCGAAGGCTCAGAAGCCGTAAGATGGATTTGTGATGGCTCCACCGAATATGAGTTATCTTCAGCAGAAAAAGCGGAGAGAGGAACTGATATTATTTTACATATTGCAGAAGATTCGGAAGAGTTTTTGGATGAATTCCGATTAAAAGGTATTCTTGAAAAGTATGGTAAATTTTTGCCGATTTCTATCGAGTTTGAAGAGAAAATAATTAACAATACGGCTCCAATTTGGACCAAAAACCCTTCTGACCTTTCAGACGAAGATTATATTGCTTTTTATAAGGAGTTACATCCCATGGCAGAAGATCCTTTGTTTTGGATTCACCTGAATGTGGATTATCCCTTCAACTTGACGGGGGTATTGTATTTTCCAAAATTGAAAAACGATTTCCAAGGGCAGAAGGAAAAAATTCAACTTTACAGCCGTCAGGTATTTATTACGGATGAAGTAAAGGATATTGTTCCGGATTTCTTGCAATTACTTCATGGAGTGATTGACTCTCCAGATATTCCTCTAAATGTATCTCGGAGCTATTTACAATCGGATGGGAATGTTAAAAAAATCAATGGCTATATCACTAGAAAAGTTGCTGATAAACTTTCAGAAATTTTCAAGAATGATCGAGAAGGGTTCGAGAAGAAATTCGATGATATAGGTTTGTTTATTAAGTATGGTATTATCAGTGATGAAAAGTTCTATGAAAAGGCTAAAGACTTTTGTTTGCTGAAAAATGTTGCAGGTAAGTACTTTACATTTGAAGAGTATAAGCAACTTGTTGGTGAAAATCAAACCGATAAAAACGGTAATCAAGTATGGTTATATACAACCGATGAACAGAAGCAGGATGCTTTTATACTGTCTGCTCAAAAACGAAGCTATGATATATTGACGTTGGGTAGCGTAATCGACTCCCACTTTATAAATACCTTGGAGCAAAAGCTGGAAAAGGTAAATGTAAAACGTGTGGATGCGGAAACATTGGACAAACTTATTGAGAAGGATATTCAGGTAGAGAGTATTTTAACAGAAGACCAAACTGAAAAAATCAAAAAGATTTTTGAAGCAATAGCCACTGATAAAAGTGCACAAATTCAGGTAGAACCCATGCCTGTAGATGAATTGCCAGTAGTCATTACTTTCCCCGAGTTTATTCGTCGGATGATGGATATGCAGGCTACTTCAGGGCAGCAGTCTATGTTTGGAAATATGCCTATGATGTTCACGGTGTCATTGAACGCGAATAATGCAATAATCAATAAGATCTTGGTATTGGAGGATGAAGAAGCTCAAAAGACCCTTGCTAAGCAAGTATACGATTTAGCTTTGTTATCTCAGGGAATGTTATCTGGTAAAGACCTGACGCACTTTATTCAAAGGACTGTGGATACCTTAAAATAAAATCTATTCTAAGATTTTGTATCTTTAAACCCATAAAAAAAACCGCCATTTGGCGGTTTTTTTTATGGGCTATTCTGTGGTAATAGGAGGTTCATCTTTTCCTCCTTTTAGTTTATTTTTCAAATTTTGTAACTCAATCCATTTTCCAAATTTCGCAAAGTTTGCCTGCTTGGGCCATGAAGTTGGATCTTGAATCTGGAAACGAGGACCCGCATTTCTGAGAATGGATACCAGCCTAATAGGCGAAGTATTTGCTAATTCTCCATAAGTACTAATCCCTTCTTTATTAAGTATTTCTTCAATTTTGGGTCCAATACCTTCAATAATTTTTAAATCATCACTTTTCTTCTGATCTATTTCTAACTTTGGATAAACCGTTTTTTGCGTATTTATATGAGACGTTTGAATATTGACCTTAATTTTCTTGGTGGGAATTGTTTGATAACTGTTAAGTTCTTCTTTTAAACTGGAAAGTTCAAGGTTCAGTTTTTTAATCGTAAAACTGTGGTAAAGTTTAGAAATCAAATACCCAACGATTGCAACAATGATCAAGGGGATCAAAATTTCAGTAAGACTGTTCCATTGAAAGGTATTTTCGGTTTGAGTAGGAATCATATATTAAATTCTTAAATATTCTACTGGTTAATTTTTTGTGCTTTTGCCAAGTTCATCTTGTAAACTGGAGAGCTCATCCCACCGGTTTGCAGCCGCCAAAGCTGCTTGTTGTTGCCATATTATAATATCTGAAACTTCCAGAGACTCCTGCTCAGAAGTGAGCTTATGTTTTAAGTTCAAGGGGTTAAATAGTTGTAGTTGTCTGAAAGTATAAATTCCAGCTACATTTAACTTCTTTTCATATCTTGCATCAATACCCAATATTTTCGTCAAGCTATCTTTAGGATAGGTTTCTCTTTTAGAAATTTCGTTTCCATGATTGCTGTTTTCTTCCAACTGGGACGTATCAGCTAGGGGAGTTTGCTGATTCGCTTTGCACCTCTCGAGATCTAAGTTAGTTTTGGAAATCTGTGCTTTTATATAGTTTACGTCTTCAGTACTAGAAAAATACCCCATTAGATAACCTAATATGAGGGTTACTCCAAGCATTATTGCAAACGTAAGTATCTCATAAGAACTATTTGGTATATACATTTTACTAAAGGATTTACTTTACAACTATTGTAACACGTCTGTTGGCACGACGCCCCTGAATGGTACTATTGGAGGCTTTGGGTTCTGTTTCACCTTTTCCAATCACAATCATTTTTTCCAAAGGAATACCAAAGGTCGCTAATTTTTGCTTAACAACATTGGCTCGTTTTATAGAAAGCTGCATATTCCATTCTTCACTATCCTCGTTATCGGTATGCCCAGTGAGAATTAGTTTTTTACTGGTCTCACCATGTAAATATGCTTTTGCGGCATTAAGAAACTTTTGATTTTCCGGTGTTTGGATATAGTTGACGCTGGCATAAGGGAAATAAAGCTCCATAGAATTATAAATTGATGAAAACTGTTCATCATTGGCCAAGTCTGCTTCGGTAATTGCGGGACGTTTGGAATAGGTTAATTTTATAGCATTTCTTACCATACCAGCCCGCTTTTCTAAACTCGTGACTGAGTCGGTAGAAATGGATAAAACATTTTCAGAAACCCCAAGATCCGTTAAATTTTTTTTTAACTCGAATGCTCTGGCAAGACCTAAATTGGCAAAGCTAGTGGCGTTTTCTTCATCTATGCCATATATCCCTTGAATATGTAATAATTGATTTGAGTTCGATTTTAAATAATTTGTAATCGAATCTAAGATCGAACTTGACTCCTCTTTGTTTAGCGTCGCTTGTGAGGTTTGAAATTTCAGGGCATAAGGTTCTACGTCGTTGTCTTCTGTCGCAGAAGGGGTTTCTGTGTTTATAGCGGCTTCTCCACCAGAAAACCAAGTTGTATTCTCGAAGAAATCACATTCGTTTCGAACATGGCATATATGCCAGTAGGTAGACCCTACCATCCAGATGGTCAAAATAACTCCCCAAAATGTTTTCTTTTGAAACATATACAAAAACGCTTTTTTTAATAGACATAAGTTAAAGTCTTTCGTCACTCAAATCTAATGCTAATAAATTTAACACTATTACTAAAAAAGCCACCAATTTGAATGTGGTGGCTTTCTTATTAGCGATTCATTGAAATCAAAAACTCTTCATTGTTTCGAGTGCCCTTCATGTGATCTAATAAGAAATCCATGGATTCCATCGGATTCATATCCGACATGTGCTTTCGGAGAATCCATACTTTTTTCAATGTTTCCTTATCTTGTAAGAGATCCTCTCGGCGCGTTCCAGAGGCCATGACATCTATTGCTGGGAATACCCGTTTATTACTTAGCTTTCTGTCCAACTGGAGTTCCATATTACCCGTTCCTTTGAATTCTTCAAAAATAACTTCGTCCATTTTTGATCCGGTGTCAATTAACGCAGTGGCTATAATTGTCAAAGAACCTCCATTTTCGACATTCCTTGCAGCACCAAAGAATCTTTTTGGTTTGTGTAAAGCGTTTGCATCCACACCACCCGATAAGATTTTTCCAGAAGATGGAACAACGGTATTATACGCTCTGGCTAATCTAGTGATAGAATCTAGTAAAATCACAACATCATGTCCACTTTCAACCATTCTTTTTGCTTTTTCCAAAACAATACTAGCCACTTTTACATGACGATCGGCTTGTTCATCAAAAGTAGATGCAATTACTTCCGCACGAACACTACGTTGCATATCAGTTACTTCCTCAGGACGTTCATCGATGAGTAAAATTAAAAGAAAAACCTCCGGGTGATTACGGGTAATAGCATTTGCAATTTCTTTAAGCAACACCGTTTTACCTGTTTTAGGCTGTGCTACTATCATTCCTCTTTGTCCTTTTCCAATGGGTGCAAACAAATCCAGGATTCTGGTAGAATATTGTTCTGGACGGGAGCTCAATTTAAGACACTCATCAGGGAATAGAGGCGTAAGGTACTCAAATGGTATACGGTCACGAATTTCTTCAGTTGTTTTACCATTTACGGTTTCAACACGAAGCAACGCAAAGTATTTTTCCCCTTCTTTTGGCGGCCTAATTTGTCCTTTTACGGTATCTCCCGTTTTCAGACCAAATAATTTAATTTGTGACGGTGATACATAGATGTCATCCGGACTTGCGAGATAGTTGTAGTCGGCTGATCTTAAAAAACCATATCCACCATCTTGCATAATTTCCAGAACACCTTCGTTTACAATTAATCCGTCAAATTCCCGAACATAATTGTTATAGTTCCTTTTTATTTTATTGGAAGGATCATCTCTCTGGTTTTGATTGCTCTGACGATCATTATTTTCCGAATTGTTTTTATTGGGGCGCTCCGTATTTGAAGCTGTAGGAGTATTTGTTTCACCAGTGCTGGTGGCTTCTTCAGTATCTGGTGTGTTTTGTTCTAAAACCGGTTCAACTTCCTTAGTTTCTTCTTTGCCAAGATCTTCAAGTGTATCTTCACTTGACTCTAGCTCGATATTAATCTCTTGATTGCGTGAAGGCTTATTGAATAATAAGGGTTTTTCCGAAGGCGTATCCTGTTTTTTGTTTCGAGCGCTTTTTGCACCTACTTTGGTTTTACTTGAAGTGTTGTCCTCCGAAGCAGATGGACGTCTTGCACGTTTTTTCTTCGGTTCTTCATCAGTAGCAGATGTGCTTGATTCCTCCGGGGTGCTATCAGTAGCTTGTTGATGCCCCATTATTTTATTGATAAGCTCCTTTTTGGTTGTTTTTTGTTGTTCAGGTAGTCCTATACTAGTAGCTATTTCTTTGAGCTCCGATAATAGCTTTATGTTCAATTCGTCGATTGTAAGCATACAAAATTTGTTAGTAAGTATAAAAGCTTACCACTAGATTAATAAAGATGTGAATATTTAATTTAACAGTTCGAAGGCGGATGCTTCGAATTCATGTGATGGTCATTGATGTATGTCTATATTTTATTATGTCGTAAAAACCGAAATGGAAAGGCTTGCATTTTAGTTATGGTAATAGAGAATTCTAATTCAAATAAATGATATAAGGGGTCTTCTAATATTATGATCATTTTTGTAAAACAACTCTGAAAGAGGAAAGTTTTACAGCAAGAATGATTTTGGAAGAATAATATGGCTAGATTTGATAAACGAAAGTATGCATTTGAAAGTACTTATGCAAATTTATTTTGCGTTTTTGTTAGCGAATTTAAATTTTATCAAATAGATCTTACCTCGACTCGTTTTGTTTGTAGACTTTTGTTTACAAAAAGACGAAACTCGCAATCAGCTTGAAAATTGTGTTCGGAAAGGATTTGACAGCCGACAGCCAACCGCCAATTGCAGTACTAAAAAAGTCGTGATAAAGTCATATAATTAGTGTTACGAGATAATTAGGTGGAGTTTCAAAAATAAGAATTTACGAATACAATGAATATGGTTATTGATGCGGGGAATACTAGCTATAAACTCGCTTTTTATAAGGACGATATCAATCAGGTGTCCCTTTATGGGCTGACCATTGAACAAGTTCTGGAACAGGTTAACTTATATCAACCCGAAAATATTCTTTTTTCCTCGGTAAGCTTACCTTTTCAAACTTTTAGGAGTTATATAGGTTCCTCGGTCAAGGTGATCGAATTGAATTATAAAACCCCTTTGCCTATAACATATGATTACCATACGCCGGAAACTCTGGGGGTTGATCGGCTTGCAGCAGCGGTAGGAGCCAATTATTTATATCCGGATCGTGATGTACTGGTCATTGACATGGGAACTTGTATTACTTATGACCTCGTCGACCGCCAGGCTGTTTTTCAAGGGGGCATCATTTCACCTGGGTTGGCTATGCGCTTTAGGGCTATGCATGAATTTACTTTAAGGTTACCCCTTTATTCCCGCATATCTGCGCCACCACTTCTTGGAAAAAGTACGAAACAGGCAATGGAAAGCGGAGCAATAAATGGAATGATTGCAGAAATTGAAGGAATTATTGACCAGTATCGTCACATTTCGGAAACATTATGCGTAGTAATATGTGGTGGAGATGCTTCTTACTTTGAAAGTAACTTGAAACAACCCATCTTTGCAGTCCCAGAACTCGTATTAATCGGTTTGAACAGAATTTTAAGATATAATGTCAGTTAAAAGTAAATATAATTTTTTAGTATTATTAGCAGCGTTTACGGTAAGTTTTTGCGCTTCAAATACATTAATGGCCCAAAAATCCTTTAATTCACCTTATTCCGCACTCGGGATTGGTGAATTATATAGTGATGCTTATTCAGACAATACTGCTATGGGTTCCGCAGGAGTGAGTACTGGGTCTGGATTTCAGGTCAATAACCTGAACCCTGCATTGTGGGTAAGAAATCGCTTCACCACTTTTGATTTTGGTATTGTAGGCCAGTATAAAGAAATTCAGACTGGAACGAAACACCAGAAGAATGCGGCTGGTAATTTGGGTTATGTCAACCTTTCTTTTCCTGTATCCACTAAATGGAATTTGGGAGTTAGTTTAAAACCTTACAGCTTTGTTGGTTATGAAAACACCTCCTATAAGCTGCTGCCAGGCGCTACAATAGCGGCATTTTCTGAAACCAAAACTTATGGTACCGGCGGTATTAATAAGGTTTCCTTTACAAACTCTTTTCAAATTGGAAAATATTTGAGCCTTGGGTTGGAATCATCCTATTTCTTTGGGAATATCAGAAGAGCATCAGAAGTGACCCTTGGTTTTGCTAGTTCTAGCAATTATCCTTTGCCTCCCGGAGCAGAGTATCAGGTGGGCTTAAATGAACGAACGATTGTAAGTGATTTTTCATTTAAAGGTGGACTTGCATTAAAGGTTCCAATTAGAAAGGACAAGAAGCTGTTTTGGAATTTGGGTGGTACCTATAGTTTAGGGTCACAATTGAACTCAACCCGCACCACGTCCTTTGAACTTACCCAGGGTGGTAGTAATATTGTGGCACCTGATACACTTGAAAACGATTTGGGAGGTTCTTTAACTTTGCCAGCCATTTATCAGGTGGGTACTAGTTTTGAATGGCCATTTAAACTGATTTTGGCCGTTGATTATAGTTATCAGGATTGGTCAAACTATAGAGGATTTACAAATACGAATGAAGGCTTATTGAGCGTTGGCAGAATTCATGCAGGTGCAGAATATTTGCCTAACTTTAATTCCTTAAATTATTTTAATATAGTAAGATATCGACTTGGGTTTAGTCATGGAAATATGCCTTATACCATCAACGGGAAACAAGGGCAAGATACTAACTTGAGTTTAGGAGTTACCTTTCCAATGGGAGGTAGATACTCGAATTACATATCAGTGGCATTTGTAGGGGGTAGAAGAGGTAGCGCTAGTGGTGGAATGGTTAAGGAAACTTATGGCAAGATGGTGCTAGGCATTACCCTCATGGACCGTTGGTTTGTTAAACAGAAAATCGAGTAATTTCTAATTGATTTCCATGTTTCAGTACAGAAAATTACGTTTTATTTTCGTTATAGTGTGGAGTGCTTTTCTGGCTTCTTGTGAGGACAATAAAAATAAGGAAATAATTCTTTATAAAGGTCCCGTTCAGGAAGTGAATAATGTGGAGGTGCTATACAGTGAACAAGGTGCCCTCAAAGTCCAAATGAAGACACCTTTACAACTTACCTATCGAAATGAAAATAAAGTATTTCCAGATACCGTAAATATAAATTTCTATAATCCTGAGGGAAGCTTGATCACAAAACTTCGTGCTGATTCGGGTCACTATGATAAAATTCAGGATGTATTCGTGGTCTTGGGAAATGTAAGAGTCGTAATGTCAGAAGAGAATCAAATTCTCAAAACTACCGAATTAAGTTGGAGTCCAAGAACAAGAAAAATATTTACTGATAAACCCCTTACACTAAGAAATAATGCAAAAGGTGAAATAACAAAGGGGGTCGGTATGGATGCCGACCAAGATTTTTCACATATCAAATTTAGAAAGGGAACTGGTATTTATCCCATTGATAACCTTTAGCCTATCCTTACTGTTGATATTCTAATGCCTTTATAACCGTTTCGGTATCGGTATAAACGGAATCTTTCCCCCATTTTACCTTTAAAAAGGTGATGACCTCTGCGATCTCCAAATCTTTTAAGTTTAGATTTGCTGGCATAGGTCGGTGGTCTTCCACATTACTTTTGGTACCGTACTTGATTAGCCTAGCCAATTCTTTTTCATTGGAAAAAAGCTTCGAATCTGTAATTGCAGGATATAAATTAGCTAAACCTTCTCCGTTTTCTTGATGGCAGTTTGCACAATTCATTTGGTAAATTTGAAGTCCTTCCACATAATACTGTTCTGTTTTTAGTTCTTGCTGACTTTGGCAAGAAGATAGGGTACCGAAAACTGAAAAAATACCGAATACAAAGTAACCCGCTTGTCGTAACCTATTCCCCTTATTCATTCTCTTTTAGTAAAATATTGATATCCGCAATCAGTTTCTCGGCACCTTCCTCAGTAGTACCATCGTACATGCCTCTAACATGTCGATCCTTATCTACAAGAATAAATGCGCCACTGTGTAAAAAACCGCCAGCCGCTGTGGAATCTTCTTTGGTGGGAACCATATAGCTTTTTTGTCCAATCGCATAAATTTCTTCTTTTGGTCCAGTTAAAAACTGCCAGTTTCCGCCATCCACTCCTAAGTCGGTCGCATATTGTTTAAGAACCGAAGGGGTATCATGATCAGGATCTATGGAATGGGAAAGGATTTCTATTTCAGGGTTGGATTTGAATTTATCATAAACCTTGGACATTTGTTTTTTCATAATAGGACAAATGGTAGGGCACGTGGTAAAAAAGAAATCGGCTACATATATTTTGTTTTTAACCGTATTTTCTGTGATTGTTTCGTTGTTCTGATTCACAAATTTGAATGCTGGAATGGTATGGTAGATCGTATCCGTTACTTCTTTTCCATCTACGGTTTTAGTCACCCAATCCCGTTCACCATAAATAGGAAGTTTTTTTTCCTGGCTACAGGCACTAACAAAAATGACGGTAAAGGATAGAAGGGTTAGCTTAAATAAAAAATGTTGCAATTTAATTTCCATAATTATTGGTAATAAATGACCGCGAATCAGTCAGGTTTTTCTCAGTGGTTAGTTTTAATGATATTAGTCTTTCTTTTTCTATTTGAAAATAAGTGATGGCCGCTTCCGCTGGGAGAGACCTCGCCGAATCTCCATTGTAATGTTGCATCCACAGCATCATTTGTTCATTGGAGTCTTTTATATTTTTACTCAACTCCAAGAGCTTAAGCCTATTTTGAGCTAAGTTATTGCCATTGATGCCCTCATTCTCCAAACTGTCGATAAGCTCTAATTTTTGAACTAGTATTTTTTCTAGCTTAGTAAGCTCTGGCAAATTTTCCATTATTTGGTCATGGATCTGTAATACAGAAGTCTCCATTTCACCCACCTGCTCTTTTTGATTGTCGCAGTTAATAAGTAATATGCTGCAAATAAGTATTCCTAAAATTCTATTCATATATAATTGACTTTATGACTACTATTTTAGTATTGCTATCAGTTTTCGGTCGTCAAATTCTACATGAGCACGATTTTCGAGCAGATAACAAATTTCTGTTTTTTTATAAAAAGCCAGTCGTCATAGGGTTAAATATTTCTGAGAAAACCCAATTAATTTTTAGTGATCATTTCTTTGGCATTTCGTAATATAGAATCAGAGGGGTTGTGTCCACCTATCATATGTGCAATTTCCTGAATACGTTCCTTCTGCGTAAGTTTTTTAATATTACTTACCGTCTTTTCAGAGGAATGGTCTTTGTAAACAAAATAATGAGCATTCCCACTAGAGGCAATTTGGTGTAAATGCGTGATGGCTATAATTTGATGATTTTCAGCCATATTAAGCATCATTTTTCCCATTTTAATCGCAATTTCGCCAGAAACGCCAGTATCTATCTCATCAAAAACAATGGTAGGTAATTTTCTTTTATCAGCTAATATGTATTTAATGACCATCATAAGCCGTGAAAATTCTCCTCCAGAAGCAACATTTTTTAATTCTTGTGGTGATACCCCTTTATTACCACTAAATAAGAATGCAACGGTTTCAGTTCCTAAGGGACCAGGCGATATGCCGGTAATTTCTATATTTATAGACGCATTTGGAATACCAAGGTCAATAAGTCTATCAAGAATTAACTTACGAATGGCTGGAACTACTTGTGTTCTTCGTTGCCCCAGTAATTTGGCGTTTTCCAGCATGTGTGACTCTGCCAATTTTAAAGCCTTTTCGGCTTTAAGTATGGTATCGTCCAAATTAAGCACTTGCTCAAGTTTAAGACTTAAATCCTCTCGAATAGAAATTAATTCTGATAAGTTGCTGGCTTGGTGCTTTTTTAATAAGGTGTTTAGGCTATTTAATCTTTCTTGTACTAAATCAGTTCTGTTTTGATCTAGTTCTACTATTTGCTGTGCTTGATCAATTTCATCGGCAATGTCCTTTAGCTCAATCAAGCAACTTTGAGATCTATCTCTTAAAGAACTATAATCTGGTAATATTTTCACTACCTGATTGAGTGCTTGCACCGAATTTTTCAAGGACTCAAGTACAGAGCTTTCCAAATTATCTAAATAGCCATGAGCAAGGGCAAGCTTTTCTTTGATCTCTACGGCATTTTCGAGAACCAATAATTCCGATTCCAGTTTTTCCAGCTCGGTCGTGTCTTCTAAGGCTGCGGAATCCAACTCCTGAAACAGAAACTGGTTATAGTCAAATTCCTTTCTAAGTTGGAATGACTTATTAATTAACTCTTGATGGGTATTTAAATGCCCTTTATATTCTTGATAGGTTCGTTTATAAATCTTTAAGCTTTCTTCATTGTCTGCAAAAGAATCGAGTACTCTTAATTGAAAATCATTATTTCCTAAAAGTATAGAATCATGTTGGGAATGAATATCAATGAGCTGATTGCTTATTTTTTTTAAAATGTCCAGAGTTACTGGTGTATCATTGATAAATGCTCTAGATTTTCCGGAAACAGAGATTTCACGTCTTACTATACATTCATTTGAAAAGTCCAAATTTTCAGAATCAAAGTATTCCGAAAGATCATAGCCTGATAAATTAAAAATCCCTTCAATTATACATTTTTGATCCGCTTCGAAAAGTGCTTTTACATCGGCACGATTTCCCAAAAGTAAACCTATTGCGCCAAGCATAATAGATTTACCAGCACCAGTTTCACCCGTTATGATATTCAGCCCTTTGTCTGGAGACATTTCCAGGTGCTTTATGAGTGCATAATTCTTTATCGATAGGTTTGAGAGCATCTTAATTTAGTACAAGATTGTCTACTATGATTATTTGTGTGGTTAAACCGGAGACTCAGATTGTTAATTTTGTGAATATAGTCACGATTTTAACAAATATAGTATGAATGTAGTTCTACTCGCAGGGATTACTATAAAGGTTCTATCCGGTCGTATATAATTTCGAAAATTTCGTGATCCTTGAAAAAATGATCGTGAGCCCTTGGGTCTTTGATGGTTATTCCATCCACTGAAATGGTACTCAGTTTCCCGTAAAAGGTTAACCCGTTATGTAATACCACATTGATCTTCATTTCTAAAAGACTGTTCAGGATTGGTCTGATTTTATCACTTGCTAATTTGATAATTCTTTTACTCATAATTTACTGGGTCAGCTTTTGGTATAACTGGGTTTTAGCGGGATCCATACTACTCAATAGGGTATAAGCTTTGGATTTTTGCTCTGGAGTTGCCTCCATCAAAATTCTATAAATCTCATCGGATTTGGCATCTAAAAAGGAGTTAATCACTACGTTAGCAGGTCTTAACTTCACCAAACTGTTAGTGATTTCTAGGGTTTGCATTACTTTGGCTCGCATTTCGACAGGGTTTTCAGTTGCTATATCTAATCCAAGGCGATAATAAGCGTACAAACTTTCACGGAATGGTATAAACTGTTGATTCATCAGATTGTCAATCAATGCGAAACGATTTTTAGAATCCACATTATCCCAACCTTTTTTGTTGGGCGACAAATTTCGCGCTTGGTTTACAATATTATAGGCTTTTTGTACATAAGGATTTCCTCCCAATTTGCTAAAAGAATCATAATCGAAAATTAAAGCGGTATAGGCATAGAATGCCAAGAGATAAGGCAGTTCTTC
>CAXBLH010000095.1:0-14088 GCA_963976315.1 uncultured Dyadobacter sp. | reverse complement strand
AAAGTAGAATAGGCCACCATTTCATTTAACAAATGCTTGGCATTATCCCGTTCTGTAACGGTTTTATCTTTATTAAATTTCTCTAATTTTAGAATATCATCGTAGCTATAGAACATCAGACAGTTTCCTTCCAGCCCGTCACGCCCAGCTCTGCCGGTTTCTTGGTAATAGCCTTCCAAGGACTTGGGCACATCATAATGTATTACAAAGCGAACATCTGGCTTGTCGATACCCATTCCAAAGGCAATAGTAGCCACGATGACTTCACATTCCTCATTTAAGAATGCATCCTGATTGTTCATCCGCGTGTTACTATCCAGGCCAGCATGATACGGTAGTGCACGAACATCATTTACACGTAGTAGTTCTGCAACTTCTTCCACCGTTTTACGGCTCAAACAATAAATAATACCCGACTTCCCTTTGTTATTACGAACGTACCGGATCAGTTGTTTTTTTACATCCTTCTTAGGCCGTATTTCGTAAAACAAGTTTTTTCTATTGAAAGAGGACTTGAAGGTTTCAGCTTCTTCCATTTGAAGGTTCTTACGGATATCTTGTTGCACCTTTGGCGTTGCAGTTGCTGTTAAAGCAATAATCGGCAAATTTCCAATATTTTCTATGATGCCATAAATCCGTCGATATTCCGGACGGAAGTCATGGCCCCACTCCGAAATACAATGTGCTTCGTCAATAGCTACGAAAGAAATCTTAGTTTTCTTTAAGAAATCTAGGTTCTCTTCTTTTGTCAAAGATTCAGGAGCAATATATAACAGCTTCAAACTACCATTTAACGCATCGGTTTTTACTCGTGTTATTTCCGACTTGGTAAGCGTTGAGTTTAAAAATTGCGCATTTATACCAAAAGCAGTGAGTTGATCTACCTGATTTTTCATCAGGGCTATTAATGGGGAAATTACGATGGCCATTCCATCACTCACAAGAGCAGGTAATTGGTAACACAATGATTTACCCGCACCTGTGGGCATAATCACAAAGGTATTCTTACCAATCAGAATATTTTGGATAATCACCTCCTGTTCCCCTCTAAACTGGCTGTATCCAAATATTTCTTTTAGCCTTTCCTTTAATGTGTCTAAAACGATTTTATCAACCTTCTTTACCATACTATCTCAACTTAAGGGTTTACCCAAAGTTCTTTATCTTTGTATTTAAATTTAATAATAAAAATTTTATCTCCACAAAACTCTATTCCAAAATTGAAATTAATAAAAAATATTCAGTCGATAGCAAAAGAAGTGATACAACAAGAGGCTGATGCACTACAAAATCTTGTCAATTTCATCGACGAGGAATTTGAACGTTGCGTAAAAACGATACTCGCTTGTGGAGGTAGAGTCGTAGTTTCTGGCATTGGTAAAAGTGCTATTGTCGGTCAGAAAATAGTTGCAACACTTAATTCTACAGGTACGCCCGCCTTGTTTATGCATGCTGCAGATGCCATACACGGTGATCTGGGTATGATTCAAAAGTCCGATGTTGTAATTGTAATTTCTCGAAGTGGGAACACTTCAGAAATAAAAGTACTAGTACCTTTACTTAAAAGAATAGACGTAAAAGTAATTGCCATGGTAAGTAATCGTGATTCCTATCTTGGAAGCAATGCCGACCATGTTTTGCATGCCTATGCTCCTTTAGAGGCCGACCCTTTGAACTTAGCTCCTACCACCAGCACGACTGTCACTATGGCCTTGGGCGATGCGCTGGCCATTTGTTTATTAGAAACAAGGGGTTTCACCCATGACGACTTTGCTCGGTTTCACCCAGGCGGTTCATTAGGTAAAAGGTTGTATTTAAAAGTATGTGATATCTACCCTAACAATGCACTTCCCACAGTAACTACGTCTTGCAAGCTGGAACAAATCATTCTGGAAATTAGCTCTAAACGCCTCGGCGCCACCGCTGTCCTGAACGAATCAGGGGCTGTGAAAGGTATTATCACCGATGGGGATTTGCGCCGTATGCTGCGTGAATTCCAGATTGACGAATTAATGACACTCAGTGCTGCTATTATTATGACCCAAAACCCAGTTACAGTAGAACCTGAAGATTATGCAGTGAATGTCCTGAAATTGATGCAGGCCAAAAGTATAACACAAGTACTGGTCGTGGAGAATGGGGAATTAAAAGGTTTCGTGCATATGCACGATTTGCTCAATGAAGGGCTATTATAAAAAAAACGACCATGAATCCTTTCACGGTCGTTCTTGAATTTCTAAAAAAAGCTATTTATCTAAGTCTGCTCGACTGTTGCACAATTCTTTCATCACGACGAATGAAACGGTTAGCGAATACATTGGATAACATCGATGCTACTAAGCCATAAAAACCCATACCGTACTGTCCAGGCAATTCGGGATCAAATAATTTGGCAGTGGTGTAATAGGTAAAATAAATTACGACACCAATAATGATGGTCATCAAAATAGAGTTTACAGCACACAATGCTGATTGAAGTACTCGGTTTTTATATTGAAATAAAGCATAAGCCGCCACCCCAGCAACCAAAAGAGCCAATACTAAAAGATAATAGGTGGGCTGCACATTGGATTGCACCTCATTCAGCTGGTGGGTTAACTTAAGGGCCGTTAAGTCTGCCTGCTGGTCACCTGCTGCTGCTATTTTAAACCAAATAGGAAAAGACAGAAATACTCCCATGCCAATAATCACAAGGGCTAGAAAGATGGTCTGGATTCGTTGTAACATGTTTTATTTGAAATTTAAATTATAAAAAATGATTTGAAATAAAATTTAAGGAACAAGTTCGCCATAAAGATCAAACTCTTCCGCAGTGGTTATTTTTACGTTGGCATAGTCGCCCAAGCGTACATATTGGCTGGCTGGAATCAGTACTTCATTGTCCACCTCGGGTGAGTCAAACTCGGTGCGACCAATAAAATGTCCGCCTTCTTTTCTATCGAAAAGCACTTTATAGGTATTACCCACTTTCTCTTGATTCAGCTCCCAAGAAATACTCTGTTGGAGTTCCATGATGGCATCCGCTCTTTCTTGTTTTACTTCTGCTGGTATATCATCTTCTAGTTTATAAGAATGCGTATTGTCTTCGTGGGAATATTGGAAGGCACCCAACCGATCAAAACGCATTTTTTCAACAAAATCATAGGTCTCGTCAAAAGCGGCATCAGTTTCTCCTGGATGCCCCACAATTAAAGTAGTGCGTAAGGCGATATTAGGTACTTTTTCGCGAATACTTTCAATTAAGGCCTCTGTTTTCTCACGGCTAATACCACGTCGCATCGACTTCAATATGTCCGTTGATCCTGACTGTAATGGCATATCAAGGTAATTGCATATATTGCTACGCTCGTTCATAATATCCAATATGTCCATCGGGAAACCAGCAGGGTAGGCATACTGCAAACGTATCCATTCGATACCTTCCACATCAGAAAGCTGGGCCATTAAATCAGATAAATTACGCTTTTTGTAAATATCCAGTCCATAATAAGTAAGATCCTGGGCGATCAGAATTAGTTCTTTAGTGCCCCGTCTTGCCAATGATTTGGCCTCTTTTACCAATTCTTCAATCGGTCGTGAAACGTGTCCACCACGCATAATTGGTATCGCACAGAAACTACATGGCCTGTCGCAACCTTCGGCAATTTTAAGGTATCCGAAATGTGCAGGTGTGGTAAGCAAGCGTTCGCCAACCAGTTCGTGTTTGTAATCGGCTTTTAGCGTTTTGAGCAGTCGAGGTAGCTCATTGGTACCAAACCATGCGTCTACCGTTGGTATTTCTACCGACAGCTCATCCTTATAACGATGTGACAAACAGCCCGTAACATATACTTTGTCCACCATGCCAGCTGCTTTCGCATCGGCATAGCGTAATATGGTATTAATCGATTCCTCCTTGGCATTGTCAATAAACCCACAAGTGTTTATCACCACAATTTGCGCGTCATCTTTTTTGGATTCATGATCAACATTAAATCCGTTGCCTTTGAGTTGTGTAAAAAGTACTTCCGAGTCCACCAAGTTTTTGGAACAACCCAATGTGACAATATTTACTTTATTTTTTACTATGCCTTTTGTTTTCATGCGTTGGATGCCAGGCTTTTGTACAGCACAGCGTTTATATGTGTTCAGGCAAACTAATTGATGTAGAATGCTGAAATGGGGTGCAAAGATCGGGAAAATTTATTAGAATATTAATATTGGAGAATTAGACTTTATCACGATACGTTTTAGTATTGCTATCAACTTTCGGCATTCGGCCGTCAAATGCTACATGAACACGATTTTCGAGCAGATAACCAATTGCTATTTTTTTACAAAAAGCCCACCTAAAAAATCAGTCGTGATAATGTAAATTGTCGGAGTTTAAATTTGGAGAGAACTATGGAGTTGTTGGTACAAATTTATCGACTAGCCATTGCAGAGTCTTCTAGTATTATTTTCGGTTTGAATCTAAGTAACAAATTCATTTAGGCGTTGCATTTATTAGTTAAATTCTAAGACCCTGAAGACAAATTTTTCGTGTTTTATAACCGAATCAAACTTGTTATTGAGAGTGAATTACCTAATTAATGGAAAAAATCTTTTGTGGGTCGTGATAGGAATATGCTTGAAATATTCGAAAATTCGGAAAACTGCCTTGGTGTTTTCTGTTAATACGAATTGATCCCCATTTTTAAGATAAAATCGATAGTATCCGAAAGGTATTCGGTAATTCGAATTAGTGAAATTTTCTACGCGTACAACATTGTCGTTATTCAATAATTACTTGAGTCACCGATTTGTACTTCGACGGTTTTTGTATCTGGGGAAATGGTGAGTATGCGATTTTTGGTATGTTGCCAGTATTGTAGTTTGATATAGCATAGGCCTCCGGCATATAAAAATGCTCCAATTCCTATCGTTAAAATTAGGATAAAACCAATGATGGTTTCGCCAGTATCAGGAATACTGGCTGTGCCAATGGTGGCCTTGAAACATACATAAGCAAGTACAAAAAGTGTCGCCGCTATCGGTATATCGAAGGTGGCAAAATACGCTACGAATGTACTTTTATAGCTTCGGGTTTCTTTTACATGGAGATAGTTCTCATGATTTAATTTTGCCATTTGGCCAGCAGAAACTAACAGCGGTAATACAAGCCCTAGTAACGGAACTAGTACTAAAATTAGAGTTTCCCAGTTTGTCATTATCCAATTTTCTTGAATAGCGAATCTACAAATTCAGCGCGATCAAATACTTGGAGGTCGTCCATTTGTTCTCCTACGCCTATATATTTGACAGGAATTTTAAATTCATCGGAAATACCGATTACTACGCCACCTTTGGCGGTGCCATCGAGCTTAGTAACGGCAAGCGCGGTGATTTCGGTTACTTTGGTAAACTCTCTGGCTTGTATCACGGCATTTTGGCCAGTACTGCCATCCAGTACCAACAGTACTTCGTGGGGTGCATCTGGGATGATTTTTTGCATTACCCGCTTGATTTTCGAAAGCTCGTTCATCAAGTTTACTTTAGTGTGCAAGCGCCCGGCAGTATCGATGATAATCACGTCGGCATTTACTTCTTTTCCCTTTTTCAAAGCATCGAATGCGACAGCTGATGGATCTGTGTTCATGCCATGGTCGATTACTGGAACATCCACACGTTTACCCCACAGTTTGAGCTGTTCCACGGCGGCTGCACGGAAAGTATCCGCAGCACCTAAGACTACCTTGTGTCCTCGTTTGTTGAATTGATGTGCCAGCTTACCAATGGTGGTCGTTTTGCCCACCCCATTTACTCCCACCACCATAATTACATAGGGTTTTGGTAAATGTTCTGTTTCGAAACTATCGACAATATCAACAGATTTGTTTTCAGTTAGCAATTCAGCGATTTCTTCGCGTAGAATACGGTCAAGTTCCGCGGTTGTTGCGTATTTGTCACGGGCTACTCGTTCTTCGATTCGCTTAATTACCTTTAAAGTAGTTTCCACTCCCACGTCGGAACTAACCAAAATATCTTCAAGTTCATCCAGAACATCTTCGTCGATAGTAGTCTTACCTACAATCGCCTTTGACAGTTTGCCAAAGAAGCTATCTTTTGTTTTTTCCAGACCTTTATCTAATGTTTCTTTTTTCTCTTTTGAAAAAAAGCCAAATAAGCTCATAGTGGGATGTATTGATGATATTGAAACTAAATTAAGAACTCTACCAAACTTGGGAGATTGTCGGAAATTTCGCCAAAAATAAACAAAAAAAGTCCCAAAAAGGGACTTTAATTAAAACTAAGCAAAAACTTTAAAATTAAGGTTGGCTAAAACCTTAGTTTTTCAAAGCTCCTTGTACGCCTTCTAGGGGTACGATCTCTTCTTTGAAGGTATAAGCTCCAGTTTTTGGAGATTTTACGGCTTTAATCACTTTGGCAAATGATTTACCACCTTCTTTTTTCAGCGTAGCAACTACTTTCTTTGCCATATCTGTATATATTAATAAGTTTAGTTAAACATTAATCCGTTCTTAAAGTGTTCCATACCGCAGCAAAAAAACTTTAAACGGCTAACACTTTAACAAATTATTTAATTTCTTTATGCAACGTATATCTTCTCAAGAAGTTATTGAATTTCTTCAATTCGATACGACCTGGAGTGTTTTTACGATTTTTCGTAGTGATGTAGCGGGACATTCCTGGAACACCTGTTTCTTTTTGTTCAGTACATTCTAATATAACTTGAACTCTGTTACCTTTCTTAGCCATTTCTTTTCTTCGTTTTTACAAATAGGACTGCAAAGGTAATAACTTTCGGACTATTAGCAAATTATACAATTAAATATAGTGGTATTTTTTACAATCGAATTTGAAATAATTAAAAATTATGTTTCTAATTAACCACTAATCTATTATATAATAGATTGATTATCAAATAAATAATGTCATTTTCTATTTTCAGTATTCTAATAATATTTAAAATTCTATAAGGAAATCTAATACAAACTTGCTTTATTCGTATTCGGAATATCAAATATTAACTATAGTTTGGCGAAAAATCCTTTAAAATAATTCAACAATGACACTTAAAAAATACACTTCTTTGGCTGTTATCGCCTTGATAGCCTCAGTTTGGATCGGCTGTTCTTCCAAAGAAGATCGCGAAGCGTATGACAAATTCTATGGCAAAGGAAATAAGGAACGTGCGGAAGCTGCGGTCGTAGAAATCCAAAAACTAAAAAAAGAGGTAGCCTCAGCTCCCGTAGAAGCACCAGCACCAGCCGCTGCGGCACCAGCTACAGCAGAGGCTACGGAAGCCACTGAACCAACCAAAGCAGAGGAAAAGGCAGCGGCACCAGCCGAGGAGGCCAAGCCCGCAAAAAAAGCGGTACCTGCTGAAGTAACAGCCATTTTAAATAAATATGCTTGTTTGGCTTGCCATCAACCCTATGATAAAATAATTGGGCCCGCCTATGTGGAAGTTGCGAAAAAGAAATATTCGGTGGATCAAATTGTAGAATTGGTGCATAACCCTAAGCCCGAACATTGGCCTGGGTACCCTCCAATGGCTCCGATGGCTCATGTCCCTGCAGCTGAAATCAAGGTAGTGGCCAAATGGATCAACTCCCTTTAATTTTTTAGTTATTGTTTTAAAAATACGGGTCGTTCATGTTATGGACGCCCCGTATTTGTATCTTTGTGTTTGTACCAGTGAAGATTATGAAAGAAACCGTGTCCGAAATTCAAGAAATACCTAGCGAAATTATAAATAGTTATGAAGCTGTAATCGGCTTGGAAGTGCACTGCCAGTTGCAAACCGAATCAAAGTTATTCACCCGTGACATTAACCTATTCGGTACGGAACCGAATACTAATATTGGTCCCATAACCCTTGCTTTGCCAGGAACGTTGCCAAGAGTCAATAAAAAAGCCGTAGAATACGCTATTAAAATGGGGTTAGCCTGCGGTAGTACTATTTCAAGGCATTCTATTTTTGATAGAAAAAATTACTTCTATCCAGATCTTCCAAAAGGATATCAGATTTCACAAGATAAAAGTCCAATTTGTCTTCAAGGTGGTGTAGAAATCACAGCGAAAGGTGCAGACGGGATCGTCGCTACTCGTACCATACGTTTTCACCACATTCATTTGGAAGAAGACGCTGGGAAGTCTGTCCATGACGGAAGCGATGTAGACACCCTATTGGATTACAACCGAGCGGGTACACCTCTTATTGAAATGGTGTCAGAACCAGACTTAAGGTCTGCCGAAGAAACAGGTGCTTTCGTTACCGAAATTCGACGACTGGTAAGGTACCTAGGCGTTAGTGATGGAAATATGGAAGAAGGCTCTCTTCGGGCCGATGTAAACGTGTCTGTTCGCAAAAAGGGCAATCCCGTTTTAGGGACCAAAGTCGAGGTTAAGAATATGAATTCTATCCGGAACATGATGAAAGCCATTCATTTTGAAACTAACAGACAAATAGTAGCCTTGGAAACCGGGGAAGCTTTGACACAAGAAACCAGAATGTTTAATGTCGAAACTGGTGAAACATACAGTATGCGTGTAAAAGAAACGATGAATGATTACCGCTACTTCCCAGACCCTGATTTAACACCTCTAGTGATTTCTGATAGTTGGTTGGCAGAAATTAAGGAGAGTATGCCTCCTTTGCCACATGAACTACGCGAAAAATTTGTGAATCATTACGGTATTCCTGCTTATGATGCAGCGGTATTGACAGAAACTAAAGAACTGGCTGCATATTTTGAAGCAGTTTGCACTAATACCAAAGCATTCAAAGCCGTCTCCAATTGGCTTATGGGCCCTGTCAAATCCTTTTTGAATGAACACGAGGGAGATATAACCCAATTCCCGATTGCTGCTGAGAAATTGGCTGAGCTAATTGACATAAGTGAATCAGGAGTGGTTAGCAATTCTTTGGCGGTACAAAAGGTTTTTCCGTTGCTATTAGAAAACCCTGCAATGTCACCGAAAGAGATTGCAATTTCAAATAATTGGGTTCAAAATAGTAATACAAATGAGCTAGAAACGTTGGTAGATCAGGTGATTGAAGCTATGCCTGATAAAGTAGCAGCGTACAAAAAGGGCAAAAAAGGCTTAATGGGCTTGTTTGTGGGAGAGGTGATGAAAAAATCAAACGGCACCGCTGACCCCAAATTGGTGAACCAATTACTTGCCAAAAAATTATAAAATTTAGCTAAAAGATAATTTATGAAATTTCAGTTTCTTACCCTAATTATTGGACTTACACTTGTTTTTACGTCTCAAAAGCTTGTTGCACAGGAAACCTTAGACCTTAAAGAATTTAAGATTTCAGGCCATCTTGAAGGAGGCCAGAAAGGAGAAAAAGTAATTTTATCCAGAAACTTACCCACCGGTGGAGAAGTCAAGGTAGATTCAACTACTTTAGATGCCGCACAAAATTTTACATTTACAGCCCAAGAGGATAGTCGCGGCAGCTTTTTTAGTGTCAAAACTGCTAATGGAAATCAATTTATATTGTTGGTAGAAGGTGGTGAAAATTTTAAAATTAACAATTCTGGAGTTTCAGGTTCTCAAAACATGTACTACTATGCAAAGGTGGACTCGTTAATGAAGAAATTTTCAGAGAAAGTTTCCAAATGGAACGATGCTTTTACTTTGGCTACTGAAAAGAAAGACAATAAAAAAATACAAGAAATACAAGCAGCATATATGGCGGCAGACAACGAAAGAGTTGCTGCGATCCGGGGCATGTTGCCGGAAATGGGGACTTCATTGGTCGCTTTGTTCGCTGCCAATAATTTTCTAAATCCCGAAGCTGATTTGGATATACTCAGAAAATTAGCGGACGACTTTGCAAAAGTAACACCAACGCCTACCTTAGCGAAAGGATTTATTGGTCAAATAAAACGTATTGCAGGAGTAGCTATTGGGGAGGAGGCTCCTGATTTTACATTGCCAAGCCCCGATGGTAAAACGATTTCGTTATCGTCCTTAAAAGGAAAGTATATCCTATTGGATTTCTGGGCTTCTTGGTGTGGCCCATGCCGCCAGGAAAACCCTAATGTTGTTCGGATGTATCAGAAATTCAAAGATAAGGGCTTCGATATATATGGTGTATCACTAGATAAAGAAGCAAACGCATGGAAGAACGCTATCCAAAAAGACGGCCTTACCTGGATGCATGGATCGGATCTGAAATTTTGGAATTCTGAGGTTGCACAAATCTATGGGGTAAGAGCTATTCCTGCTACTTTTTTGTTGGATAAAGAGGGCACTATTATTGCAAAGAACTTGAGAGGTTCTGCATTAGAAGCCAAATTGACACAACTTTTGGGTGAAAAGTAAATGATATAGCATTGATTTTTAGCAAAAAAGTGCGTTGAAAAAATAGGGCGGATCCACAATTGGAACCGCCCTATTTTTTATTTTAATGGGGTACCTCATCAGCTTTGGGCTATGATATAACCGGTTATCGGCTGTCAAAAATAGTGTTGAAAACGATTTTCTAGGAGGTTATTAGATGTTAATGAACTAAGAGCCTGTTTAAAAATTAAACTTATGTGGGTCTCAAACTCAAATCTGCTTTATCATCAAGCTTATGGTAACGCAAGGAGTATAATGAAAGTCCCCAGTACTCTAAGCTAAAAAAAGATCAAAAGGAAAGCCTGGCGAATGGCCAGGCTTTCCTTTTGATAAAATAGCATGAAGTTAATTAAAAATGCCTCTCACCTATTTCTCTTTTACCCAAAAGAACCGCTCCTACCATTGCCACTAAAAGTAGAATGGATATCAATTCAAATGGCAGCAAATAATCTCTGAAAAGAAGATGTCCTAGATTTTCAATCATACCCGTCTGAGAGTCGAACCCCTCTGGGTTATAACCTGCTATGGTGGACTTTCGATAGGCTCCAAACAGAATTACGAAAATAGTACCACCAACTATGGTAGCTGCAATTTTGGTTAAATTCGTTTTGGATTCCTCTTCATCCTGTTTCATATTTAGGAACATAATAACAAAGAGGAATAATACCATGATGGCCCCAGCGTATACTATAATATTCACAGCAGCTAAAAACTGTGCATTTAACAGGATATAATGGCCCGACAGAGTAAAGAACGTCAGGATCAAATACAAGACACTATAAATGGGGTTCTTTGCAACTACTACCATCAATGCACTTAGGATGGTAAGAAAAGAAAGAAAGTAGAAAAATGAGATCGTTGGATTCATATTAAATTTTAATTTTCAACCTACTGAGTTTGAGCAATTCAAGGAACAGGACGTGGTACAACATTAGTAATTTCACCATTGGCTTTCTTTTCGTCCAATAAATGAGCCTCTTCTTTCGTCCAAGCTTCACGGGTATAGCGATTATTCATATCCTCTACTAAAAGATCTTTCCCCCAAATCACCTGATCGCGATCCGTAAATACAGGAACGAATTCGTCGTGACGAAGATAAACCGCCTGTTTGGGACAAGCTTCCTCGCAAAGGCCACAAAAAATACACCTCAGCATATTGACCTCATACACCGCTGCATACTTCTCTTCACGGTAAAGAGTCTCTTGGCCTTTTTCACGTTCCGCAGCCACCATAGAAATCGCTTCGGCAGGACACGCCACCGCACAAAGGCCACAGGCAGTACAACGTTCCCGACCATCGGCATCTCTTTTCAAAATATGTCTTCCTCTAAATACAGGGCCCAGATAACGCTTTACTTCTGGATACTCTATCGTAACTTTTTTAGCGAAAAAATGCTTGATTGTGATACCCAATCCTGTGGCAATGGCAGGTAAATATGCCCTCTCCATGAAGGTCATTTCCTTATTGCTTACTTGCTTAGAACGGTTGGTCAATTGCATATCAATAATTTTATAATTTATCAAGAATCAATCAAATTGACTCTGGAAACATTTTCAAAATACTAAGCTATCCATCGAAGGACACATCTTAATTAAACAACTGCGTAATCCACGGTTTTAGGAACAATATTCCAGCACCGGTTAATATAATATTAATGACCGCTAGGGGGATTAACTTCTTCCAACCCAAATTCATCAGCTGATCATAACGGAAACGTGGAATAGTCCACCGAACCCACATATAAAAGAATACAAAGAACAGTGCCTTACCAAAAAATACGGCTGTACCTATTAACGTGGCGATATTGTGGCCGGTCTGCGTACCCATGGCTTCGGTCAATTGGGTATATACCCAATCCATCCCGGGGTAGTTATAACCCCCAAAGTATAAAGTAGCTATAATAGCAGACGAAATAAACATATTGATATATTCCGCAAAGAGGTAAAAACCAAGCTTCATACTACCATATTCCGTATGATATCCACCTACCAATTCTGTTTCACATTCTGGTAAATCGAAGGGCATTCTGTTAGTTTCTGCGAAAGAGCAAGTTAAGAAAATAATAAACCCTAAAGGCTGGTAAAAAATATTCCAATTACCGCCATGTTGTTGGCTCACTATTTCACCCAGTGATAGGGTACTGCTCATCATTAAAATGGCTATTAATGATAACCCCATCGCTACCTCATAACTAATATTTTGAGAGGCTGCACGAATAGCACCCAGCAAAGAGAATTTATTGTTGGAAGCCCATCCACCTACCATTATACCATAAACACCTAAGGCTACCACGCCAAAAACATAAAGGATTCCGATGTTCGACTCCACGCCTTGCAATGGTACTTCAACACCGTTGAATCGAAAAGTACTACCAAATGGAATCACTGCACTAGCTAGTAAGGCTGTAAGCATTGCCAAGCTGGGTCCTGCAATAAAAAGCCATTTATTAGCCAAAGCAGGTATAAAATCCTCTTTGAAAAACATTTTACCAGCATCTGCTAAGGGTTGTAGTAATCCACCCCAACCCGCACGGTTTGGCCCTCTTCTATCTTGAATAAAACCGGCAACTTTCCTTTCGGCCCAAGTTGAATACATGGCAATGACCAAAGTCAACCCAAATACAGCAACTATGGTGACAGTTTTAATTATAAATTCTGTTAATTCCATTTTTAGTAACTTAGAGAAAACAATTTCCTAAATAAACGATCTAATTATTTTGAGCTGAGAGTGACCTATGGTTGGCTTTTTCATTGTTTTCCACACTTTGTTCTCGAATGGTCGCTTGATCCGTTACATAAGGTCGTGAATCATCGATATTCTTGAACTGAGTAGCAGCCAATTTTAAAGCGAAATCAGGTTTTTTAACCAAGTCAGCCCGGTATTTGTTAGCAGAAATAACCGAACTTCTTTTCACCTTAGTAGGTCCTTCAAGTACCCAATCGCTGGTCTTCTTTCTTTCGAATCTACAAGTATTACAAATAAATTCAGTAACCTCCCCCCAAGTGTTTTTACGGGCAGTAACACGAATAACCTCGTCGCCACGATACCACAATATGACATTTCCAGAGCATTTCTCACAGTCACAATGCGCATCTTCTGGTTTACTAAACCAAACTCTGTTTTTAAATCGATACGTTTTATCAGTTAAGGCACCTACTGGACAAACATCAATAATGTTTCCAGAAAAGTCATTATCAATACTCTTTTGAATATAAGTACTAATTTCAGAGGCATCTCCACGGTTCATAACCCCATGTACACGCTGATTTGTTATCTGATCGGCTGTATAAACGCATCGGTAGCATAAAATACAGCGCGTCATATGCAGTTGGACATAGGGCCCGATATCTTCTTTTTCGAAGGTTCTACGTTCCTCTTCATAACGTGTTTTTGCGGAACCATGCTCAAAAGTAAAATCTTGGAGATGGCATTCTCCTGCCTGATCACAAACTGGACAATCCAACGGGTGATTAATCAGTAAAAACTCGACAATACCTTTCCTCGCTTCTAAAACGGACTCGTTGGTAGTATTTTCTACCACCATGCCGTCTTGAGCCTGAGTTATACACGATGGTACAAGCTTAGGCATAGGACGTGGATCTTTGGCAGAACCTTGCGATACCTTCACTAAACATGCACGACACTTTCCTCCAGAAGCGGGAAGTGGTTTATAATAACACATTGCAGGAGGTACAATACCAGCTTGACTTTCATCAGCTTCTGCAATTTTTCTTGCAGACTGCATA
>CAXBLH010000094.1:0-14096 GCA_963976315.1 uncultured Dyadobacter sp. | reverse complement strand
GCACAAAAAATAAGCTATAAACAATTCTATCATTAAAATTTAAACAGGCTCTAAATAAATACTAGTTTTTATCAAAAACGGGGTTCGTGAAGTTTACGCTTCCGAATCCCGTTTTTTGATTTTATAAATGTTGTAAAGTCAGGCTGCAACCGATGTCTGTGTGTCTCCACAGAACCGTAAACTTTGGTATCAGTAGTTTGTAAAGTTCTGTAAGGGTTCAAGCCAATGGTTAGTATTTCTTCTTTTCTACTGGTAGACTATTCATACAATAAAAGTGTCTGCTTTTTACCTATGTGTTTGGTTAGTTTATCAAAAACTGCATTTAATCTTCGGTCTGGAAGTGATATCATCCAGAATAATGACGCTTTATTTGTGTATATACTTTAGGTGATAACACAGGCCAGGGATTAGAACGGATAGCATATTAAATATTTCTTCGGTTATAGCTATAAACGAAGAAGTTATACGGCGTTCTTATAAAACTAAACGTCTACTTTTTCTTTATCAGTTCCACCATGCCTCCACATTCACCTGAACACGCCATGATGCTCCACCACCTCTAAAAAGTAGTTCGGTAGGTCGCGTGCCTCCTGGGATTCGGCTTCCGGGAACCGGTGGGTCGATAACAGCATTTCTTTGTGCGAGAAGTATCCCGTAATCAACATACACTCGTGCTGAAACGCCAATTTTGTCGTCATCGTCACGCCATTTTCGATCAGCTAATTTTGGAGCATTGCCACCTAGCCAAATTGCATCGGTGGTTGGCACGCCACCGCCGTCTACCACTACCTGCGCTGACTGACGAATACTTTCAGCAAAACGAGCAATGTCGCCTGGCCTATCATTCGAGTTGTCCCTTTCAATGGCACGAATTACGTATGCAAAATAGGGGTTTTCATGACTAATACTTGCTATTTGTACGGGATTGCGAGCCGTTCCTAAATGATTTGGCCATGAACCTATAGCGTCAACTGGTCGTAATTGTTTCAATGAAACTGTAATCACATTAACTGCAACGACATTTCCGGTTATGGTTACTCCGGCTATCTGTAATTCGCCCTCATCAGCGCTTTCTTGCTCACGCTCAATTTGGTGTCCAAAATACATTGTTAAGTCGAACATACTAATTCTCTAATTTTATAGGGTACTATTTTTTTGCATCTTGAAATTATAACAGCGGTATTTTTACTTCAAAATAGCTTTTGATAACTTCGAAATCATTAAATATATCTATTTTATATAAGAAAAACTATATTTCAAGGGTATCTGCAAGCGAAGCGTGTTTCCACCTACCCGTAAACTTTGGTTTAAGCACTGTGAGAGGTTCTGTAAGTACACTAGTAACCGAACTAGACTCTTTATTGTGTAGATATTCAAGGTGGGGACACGGGCCAAGGATTGGAGGTTGTTTTATGGTTTTTTTATTGTTAGATGTATTGATAGTTTAATATCGTGGTTCTACCCCAATTTACTCGGGGTATATTAAACGGTGAACTAACTGATAAATAGTTGTTATCTAAAAATATTTGAGGTGAATACTCTCCCGGATTTCCTAATGGTATCAATATTGTCGACCAATATAAAATACTAATTACATCATTCCCGTCAGGTATTATCTGCTTAATTTCATAAATTCCGTCTTTCTTGCTAGCTGTTATAACACGCATGAAATTAGGGACTGGTGTGTTTCCTTTCAATCTTATTCCTGACAGTTTCAACTCCGCCCCTTCCAGCGGATTACCGTTTTTATCAACAATTTCACCCGTCACGACGGTGGGTGTCGTGGGTAGTTTGTTTTTGCAGGCATGCAAGAAGACAGTGGGTAGCAATCCTAAATTTGTAAGAGCGTTCGTCGTTTCATGGCTACAATGTTGTTGGTGAATGACTGCTACAAGTTATACTGCAACAGCACTATATTGTCTTGTCCTAAAGCGAGGTCATTCAATAATTTGGGGCGTGTTGTGGTTCTCAATATTGTTATAAATGTTTCTTTGGCAACAGTTAGCCTCTTAACCTCTAACGCCTAATCTCTAACTCCTAAATCCTGCCGAGAACTTTTGCTATTTTCTTTGAGTGTTCTGCCATTTACCATTGTCGGATTATTAAAATAGCTAACACTCCAATTGGTGGTGTGTTAGCTATTATGAATACGATACTCAGAATATGAATTTACTTTTTATAAAGCGCCTCTAGCATTTTTCCTGCCAAAAATTCATTGCCTTTTTCGGTAAGGTGTACACGGTCAGTGGTGAGTACGCCTTTCTCTTTGTTTTCAGGGTTGTTCTCTTGGAGGTAATCCATGAAATAGGTTCTCAAATCGCACAATTGTAAGTTGTTTCTTTCCGCTATTTCCTTGATCAACTTGGCATATTGGTTCAGGTCGCCGTCTTGTTGGTTAGAGTTGTCTGTTTTTTCGCCAATTACAGTTGGAGTACACAAAATGATTCTAATATTTTGCGCTTTTAGCTTTTTGATAATGGCTTCGTAGAAGCGAACATATTTGTCTGGATCGGTACCTGTTCCAGACGAGGCCTTATGCCAAACATCATTGATTCCTATATAGATAAATACAACATCTGGTTTTTTGGCAAGTACATCATCTTCCATTCTCAGGTAGAGGTCATACACTTTGTTACCGCCGATACCAGCACCCATGAGTTCATATTGAGCATCTTTGCCTGCGGCTTTTAACATTTCGGAAGCTTTGGTGATATATCCATTGGGGCCAACGCCTGCCTGGGTAATGGAATCGCCAAAGAAGATCACTTTGAGTGGTTTGTCTTGTTTCATGGCCAATAGAGGCGTTACGATAAAGACTATCTGTAAAATACGTTTTAAAAATTGCATAGGTTTTATAAATATAAGTTTCTGAAATCAAAAGACGGTTGGGTGAATTAATTACCCTTTTAAAAAATAGGTAATGTCCTGATGTGTATTTTGGAGTTATAGATAGCGTATTTTTTTTGATGGGATATATTTACAAATAGTCAAGACTTTTTTACAAACAAATACGAATGGTGATATGTTATATTTGTATCTATAAATTGTAAAAATATGAGTATTGACCTAAATGACAAGTATTCTAACTTTGATACGTATTTATATAATGGGAAAAATTTACAATTAATAAGGAAGTTTGACCTAACAAAAAAGGTGATTGATATAGTAAATTTGTAACATAGAATTTAAACGAAAGGAAAAAAATGTTGAACTGGAGTAACGTCTTAGAATTTGTAAAAAATGGAAATCCGACACCTGATCGTCGACTAGAAAAAACTGATGACGAATGGCGGGCACAGTTAACACCGGAGCAATATCGCGTTGCACGCGGCAAGGGTACCGAAGGAAGATTTACAGGTGAACTTTGTAGTATTTATGAACCAGGGGTATATACCTGTGTGTGTTGCGATACCGAATTGTTCGATTCATCCATAAAATTTAATTCTGGTACTGGTTGGCCAAGTTTTACGCAGCCAATTAAAGAAAATGCGATCAAATATGAAGGCGACCGATCCTATGGTATGCTGCGGGTGGAAGTGATGTGTAATACTTGTGATTGCCATTTGGGTCATGTTTTTGACGACGGGCCAGAGCCTAGTGAGTTAAGATATTGTGTGAATTCGGCATCAATCAAACTAAACGAAAAGAAATAATTATGAAAAATTTAGAATTAGCAACATTTGGTGGAGGTTGTTTCTGGTGTATAGAAGCAGTAATCCAAAGAGTAAACGGAGTTGAAACGGTGGCATCTGGCTATGCTGGTGGCCGTACCGAAAACCCAACTTACAGACAAGTTTGTTCGGGGGATTCGGGCCATGCGGAAGTAGTACAAGTAACGTTTGACCCTGCTGTACTCAGTTACGAAGACCTGATTACGGTATTTATGACCAGCCATGATCCAACTTCTGTCAATGGACAAGGTGCAGACCATGGTACCCAGTACCGATCCGTGGTGTATTTTCATCATGAGGAACAAAAAGCAACTGCCGAAAAAGTATTTGAGGATTTGAAAGGTATATTCTCAAAACCAATAGCAACGGAACTTTCGCCATTGGATACGTTTTATATAGCAGAGGATTATCATCAGAATTACTATAATAGCAATCCCAACTATGGCTATTGCCGCGTGGTGATTGACCCAAAAGTGACTAAACTAAGGGCTTTACATGCTGATAAGGTGAAAACTAACAAAGTGGCATAAGGCTAAAAATTACATTTCATCAATTTATTGAATTTTAAGAAAGGTAAAAAATGAATCCTACAAAAGAATATGGAATAGCGGGATATAAGGCACCAGAGTTAGATGTACCACTTTGGATAGATGCCAACAGTGAAAAAACGACACCCGTTCTGTTAAGTGATTATGAAGGAAAATTTAAAGTAATCTATTGTTTCCAGAGCTGGTGTCCGGGTTGCCACAGCCGTGGGTTACCTGCGCTCAAAGAAATGGTAGAAGCCTTGGAAGGCAATGATAATGTTGCATTTTTGTCTATACAAACCGTGTTTGAAGGCAAACAAGCCAACACCTATGAAAAAATGGTAGAAACCCAAAAGCAGTATGACTTGAAGATACCATTTGGCCATGATGAAGGGGGCGCAAAAACCAAAAATAGTTCAAGTGTGATGTACAATTACCGTAATGGTGGTACGCCTTGGTTTATTTTTATTGACCAAAATAACAATGTTGTGTTCAATGATTTTCATTTGGATACTGCCAAAGCAATTGAATATTTAAAAACAATTTAGGTATGGAACCTAAGCATGATATCAAGATTTATGGTAGTGAAAACTGCCATAAGTCTATTTTTTATAAGGAATATTTTAAGGGTCGTAATATCCCATGCGATTTTTTGGACGTATTACGTGATGAAGCCTGTGCAGAAGCGTTGCGGGGTTTGTATAGCAACCGGAAATTGAACTTCCCGACAATTACCATCAAAGATAAAAAGCTGAGAAACCCGAAAGTAGAAGACATTGAAAAGTGGCTGAGAAATAAAGGTGTGGTAGGTGCGTCTGATACTGTGTTGTAAGCACCATACGCTAACTTCAGCCCAATGAAAAACTCGATTTTAAACCAAAAAAACTATGAAGTTAAATATCAGTGATTCCTTTAATAAAGAATTGCCGGCAGATCCTAAATTGGAAAACACCCGTCGGCAAGTGACTGGTGCTGCCTTTTCTTTTGTAACACCCCGTGTTCCATCGGCTCCTAAGCTGGTGCATGCAGCCAAAAATGTTGCTGAGCAATTGGGCTTTACCCAGGAGGATCTGAGTACTGAGGACTTCTTGAAATTGGTTTCGGGCGCTAATGTCTATCCTGACACGAATCCATTTGCCATGTGCTATGGCGGGCACCAGTTTGGAAACTGGGCTGGCCAACTGGGCGACGGTCGTGCGATCAATTTATTTGAGGTGGAGCAAAACAACAAACGCTGGGCGTTGCAGCTAAAAGGAGCAGGTGAAACACCCTATTCCCGTACAGCTGATGGACTGGCGGTATTGCGTTCCTCCATTCGGGAGCATTTGTGTAGTGAGGCCATGCATGCCTTAGGAGTGCCATCCACGCGTTCGTTATCGCTTAGTTTAACCGGCGACCAAGTATTGCGTGATATGCTTTACGATGGGCATCCTGAATATGAAAAAGGAGCCGTGGTTTGTCGCGTTTCGCCCTCCTTTGTGCGTTTTGGGAATTTTGAAATTTTTGCATCCAGAAAGGATATTGCTAATCTTACCAAATTGGCAGATTATACGATCAAACATTTTTATCCAGAGATTACTACTGCTGGTAAGGAAGCTTATATTGCTTTTTTTAGGGAAGTGAGTAACCGCACTTTGGATATGATTATTCATTGGGAGCGTGTTGGATTCGTGCATGGCGTTATGAATACGGACAATATGTCTATCCTTGGCCTCACGATAGATTACGGTCCTTATGGCTGGTTGGAAGGCTATGATCTCAATTGGACTCCCAATACCACCGACCGTCAGCATCGTCGGTATCGGTTTGGAAAACAATCGGATATAGGACTTTGGAACTTATACCAATTGGCCAATGCGCTTTATCCGTTAATTGAAGAAGCAGAGCCATTGGAGAAAATTCTGGAAAACTACCGAACGGAATATGCCCTGCGTTACTTGAAAATGATGCAAGCCAAGTTAGGTTTGTCCATGGAAATGGACGATGATATCGATCTTGTTGAATCGTTGGAGGAGGTTTTGTCCAAAAGTGAAACAGATATGACTTTGTTTTACAGATATTTGGCCAACCTTACCAAAGATTTTGATCCAAAAAAACCAGATGCAATATCCGGACTAATCGGTGATGCTTTTTATAAGCCTGAGGAAATTAATGGAGATACATTAGTCGCTTGGGAAAAGTGGTTTGAAGCTTATTTGTTGAGATTGAATAGTGAAGAACGGGATGATGCGCCACGGAAAACTGCCATGAATGTAGTGAACCCAAAGTACGTACTACGGAACTATATGGCGCAGCTTGCCATTGACGCAGCCGATAATGGTGATTTTACACTGGTTGAAACTTTGTACTCGTTACTTCAAAACCCCTATGACGAACAGCCAGAGCATGAAGCGTGGTTTGCCAAACGTCCCGAGTGGGCCAGAGCAAAAGTAGGTTGTAGTATGCTTTCGTGTAGTTCTTGATAGGATTACCATAAGTTTCAGCATTCCTAGTAGTATAAATTTTAAATAGCTTAATATTGGATTTTTAGTAGCTATAATTTGAAAAATATCATTTAATTGCAAGATGCCTCGACTCGTTCGTGGGCATCTTTTTTTTCATCAACACAAACTTGAAATTAGTATTATGAATGTTTTAGTAATCATTTCACTACTGCTTATTTCACAAATTGCTACTGCGCAAGTCGTGAAAAGTAAAAATTGGATCCATAAAAACTATGCGGTGGAGGGGACTTGGTCTATCCAAAAAATCGAGGACAAAGTATATTTTGTATTAGGTGCTGACTTTAAAACCAGAAGTGGGCCAGACCTTAAAATATATTTGGCGAAAGATAAAATGAAAGCCATTGGTAACCGAGATGCCATTGATAAAATGGGTGGAGTTTACCTTGGAAGTTTAAAATCAAACAAAGGCGCACAACTTTATGCTATACCAGAGGGTATCAATTTGAGTGATTTTAAGTCGGTGTTAATTCACTGTCGCGATTATTCAGTAGTATGGGGTGGGGTAGATTTGCCATAAATTACAACTTGTCATAAAATATGCTAAAAACCTTAATTGCTAAAATCCCCCTTGGTTACACTGAGGGGATTTATAACGATAAAAAATACAGCATTACCAAAACCGTTTTTAACGAAAATAAGTCATTTAAGATTTATGCTGAGGAGCTTGGAGGAACAGATTTCGTGAGTTTGAATTTTTATATCACCAGTTCCCAGGAGTTATTAAAACCATGCGAAATGCCGGAACAAAAAGTCATTGATTTTCTCAAAAACGTCGTGTTAAAATAAGAGCGAGTTCAAAACAATCCATCTATGTCAGGAATAATTGGTTTAGGTACTGCAGCCATTGGTCGTCCGCAATACATTAATTTAAAAGCGGAATCATCCGAAGTATTGGATATCGAAGTTTTTAAGCAAAAAGGAAAAATAGTCTTGGAAGAGGCGTACCAACAAGGTGTTCGCTATTTTGATACTGCTCCTGGATATGGCTTGGCGGAGCAATTAGTGCTAGACTGGGTGACAGAAAAGGCAGATACTTCCATTGAAATTGCTTCTAAATGGGGATATACTTATGTCGCCAATTTTGATCCTAACGCCACCGTGCATGAAGTGAAAGACCATGGCTTGTCGAAGTTGAAAGAACAGTGGGTTCAACCTCAAAAGCTTTTGCCATATCTAACCACCTACCAAATACATTCTGCCACCTTTGAAAGCGGTGTGCTCAGTAATCAGGCGGTTTTGGATTATTTATTTTCTTTGAAAAAGGAATTTGGCATTAAAATAGGACTGACCACAACGGGAGATAATCAGGTAGCTGTGATTCAGGAAGCGCGACAAGTGATGCGTGATAACGAACCACTATTTGAAGTGTATCAATGTACTTATAATGTTTTTGATCAAAGTATAGCAGCGTTAAGGGACTGGATTAAGGATAGCAAAATCAGACTGGTCATTAAAGAAGCACTTGCCAACGGACGTGTTTTTCCAAATCAAGCTTATGCACAGTATGCTTCACATTATGAATTGTTGGCGAGTTTAGCGACAAAATATGAGGTAGGAATCGATGCAATCGCCTTACGGTTTTGTCTGGATAGTATTGGTGCGTTTGCAATTTTGAGTGGTGTCACCAAGAGTAGCCAGTTACTGGAAAATATGAAAGCAACTCATTTTACACTCGAAGGGGAGGATATCCAAAAAATCCGTTCTGTAGCCATTTCACCTGTCGCCTATTGGCAAGAAAGAAAACAGCTTGGTTGGAACTGAGCGGTTAGTTGAGCAGTGTGATTTCTGGATTTTCTAGGGTAAATTGGATCGAAAACGTTTGTCCAATAGAAAGTTTATTCTTCCAAAGTAACGGTAATTGAAGGGAGACAATTTTATAGTCTACCAGGGCTTGCACCAAAATATGTTCCGCAAAAATTTGAATTGAAATGGCTTTTCCTATGACCAAGAAAGGTTCTCTTTCAGTACTG
The DNA here is from genome assembly GCA_963976315.1 of uncultured Dyadobacter sp. Lineage (GTDB taxonomy): Bacteria > Bacteroidota > Bacteroidia > Cytophagales > Spirosomataceae > Dyadobacter. The sequence goes on along the minus strand of CAXBLH010000094.1, from coordinate 5,424 downwards.
ATTTTGGTATAAACTTCCTGTGGAGAGCCCGATGCCACTACTTTTCCTTGGTCTAATTGAATTACCGTTTTTGCCAGACGAAATATTTCCGCCAAATCGTGGGTAACGATGATCATCGTAAACTGAAATTGAGAATGTAGCCGAAGCAGCAATTCTTGCATACTATTACGCATCTCAAAATCCAAAGCCGAAAGTGGTTCGTCCAGTAACAATAGTGGTGGCTTACGAACCAAAGCCCTTGCCAAAGCCACCCGCTGCTGCTGTCCTCCCGACAGTTGTATTGGCTTTCGGTGAGCCATGCTCACCAGATCAATTTCCGATAGTATCGTCGTAATAATGGATTTATCCTGATTTTTATCTAAGGCAAATTCTAAATTTTCTTGAACTGTTAAATGCGGAAACAAGGCGTAATCTTGAAATACAAATCCGATATCACGCTTTTGCGGAGTGATGTTTATGCCATTTGGGGTGTCTAGCCAATATTTCTCACCATAACTTATAATACCTGTATTGGGTTTTGCCAAACCAGCAATTTGTCGGAGCAAGGTCGTTTTTCCTGCACCCGATGGACCCGTTAGTGCGGTAATTGCACCTAGCTCTATACCCATATTCACAGCAAGCGGCATCGTACCGGTTGGTGTTTCCATGGAATGTTGGATTTGTATGTTAAGCTCCTTGTCGGACACGTAAAAGGCGGTTGTTGATAGAATAAACGATTAACAAAATTGCAAAGGTGCTTGCAAAAAGTATCAGTGCGTACTGGTTAGCCACGCCGTAATTAAGTGCTTCCACTTCATTGTAAATAGCAACAGATGCTACTTTTGTGACCCCGGGAATATTTCCTCCGATCATTAGTACGACGCCAAATTCCCCTACGGTATGTGCAAAAGTCAGTACGAAAGCGGTGAGCAGCGCTGGCTTAATATTCGGTAGCAACACTTTGAAAAATGTTTCTGTTTTGCTTTTTCCTAAGGTATAGGAGGCTTCATGTAAGGAGTGCGGAATGGATTGTAAGCCTGCCCGAATGGGATATACCATAAATGGAAAGCTATATATTAAGGAGGCGATCACCAGACCAGGGAATGAAAAAACGAGTCTAAATCCTAGGTTAGCTTCGATCCAGCTGCCAAAAATATAGGAGGGACTAAAAGCCAGTAACAAATAAAAACCAATGACTGACGGAGGCAAAACCAGGGGCATACCAATGAGAGCTTCTACAATTCCGCGGCCTTTGAATTTGCCAAAGGCCAACCAATAGGCAACCGGAATTGCAAAGAACAGGAGTAGTACTGAGGTGATACTCGCTAGCTTAAAAGTGAGCCAAAGTGGTTGCCAATCCATATTTTCATTCATTTATAACCATATTTACTAAAAATGGCTTTTGCTTTTTCTGAAAAAAGAAAGTGGTAAAATGCTTCGCTAGCAGCTTTTTTTGGCGAGTTTTCACTGTGTTTTAATAGAATAGCAGCTTGTGCAATCGGGTCGTGCAGGGTAGAGTCAATGACGGTATAGAATCCGTTGCCTTTTAACTCCGATGAAAGTACAATGGATAAAGCCGTAAAACCTACTTCTGCCGCCCCCGAGCTAATATACTGCGTTGTTTGGGCGATACTCTCTCCAAATACCAGTTTCGGTTTTACTGGGCCGTAAATACCAAGTTTTTTGATGGCTTGTTCCGCGGCCAGTCCATAAGGGGCAGTTTTGGGATCGGCGAGTGCTATTTTATGAATTTCTGGATCCGTTAATTTTTCAAGATTGACTTGCGCAGAATCTAGATTTTTAGACCATAGTACCAATGTACCCGTAGCGTAAACTTTCGGAGCATCATCCGAACCGCCGTTTTTATAAATTTCGTTTGGATATTTTTCATCAGCGGACACAAATACATCATAAGGAGCACCTTCTCGGATTTGAGTGGTGAGCTTTCCAGAAGAACCTACGATGATTTGGATTTTTTTGCCCGATTCTTTTTCAAATTCAGCTTTAATATCCTGCATCACGTATTGCACATTGGCGGCAGTAGCGATCATGAGGTCTTCCGAAGGTTTGGAACAGCTCAATAGGCTAACTAGTAGGGTGATTACTGATAACAGTCTGTTTATCATTATTTTAGTATTTTTTTTTGGGGTTGAAGAGTCTATCGGTATCCCAGTTGCTACTGGAAATGGTGGATTAACACGTTCATTTTTTTGTGAATATATAAAATGTTTGTGGGTTAAGTCTGAGAGGTGTTTGGAATGTTTGGTTCAAAAATGGAATACTTGCGCGCTCTTGTATTATAAAATCGTAAATTGCGCCCTATTTTGAAAAAGGCCTTAAAAGCGACCATAATACGAGTAAAACAATGATAATCGAAACAGCCTTACGGACCCGACAAACCTCTGAATATTACTTTTCAGTAAAATTAGCGGAAGTTCGGAATCTTATTGCGGAGGGACATGATGTAATTAATTTGGGTATTGGTAATCCAGACATGATGCCTTCGGCACAAACTATTGAAGCCCTAGCTTCTGCATCGCAAAAAACGAACGCACATGGTTACCAGTCTTATATTGGTACACCAGCCTATCGTGAGGCTATATCAAAGTTTTATTCTAATACTTATAATGTTAATCTGAACCCCATTTCGGAAATTATGCCCCTTATAGGTTCTAAGGAAGGGATAACGCATATATCATTAACCTTCCTGGATCCAGGTGACGAGGTGTTGGTGCCCGAATTAGGATACCCTGCCTACCGTGCTGTGAGTCAGATGGTGGGTGGCGTTGTGAAGGAATACCCCTTGCTTGAAAACAAAGGCTGGCAGCCAGACTGGGAGGCGATGGAAAATTTGGTTACGCCAAAAACGAAAATTATGTGGATGAATTATCCGCACATGCCCACCGGAGCACCCGCTACCTTGGAGTTGTTTGAAAATGCAGTTGCATTTGCCAAAAAGCACAAAGTTCTGCTTTGTCATGACAATCCTTATAGCTTGATTTTGAACAAAAAGCAGCCCATTAGTTTACTTTCCGTACCTGGGGCCAAAGAGGTGGCGATTGAACTGAACTCTATGAGTAAATCACATAATATGGCAGGGTGGCGTATGGGCTGGTTAGCGGGCGAAAAGCCCTATATTGATGCGGTTTTGAAAATCAAAAGTAATGTGGATTCGGGTATGTTCTGGGCAATGCAAGAAGCTGCAATTGTGGCACTAAGTAATAACCAACAGTGGCACGACGACCGGAATGCCGTATACCAAGGGCGTTTGGACGCAGCTGAAGCATTCTTGACTATTTTGGGTTGTACTTGGGACAAAAGCCAGGAAGGTATGTTCTTATGGGGTAAATTGCCCGAATCGGTGGAGTCGGCAGAGTCATTGGTAAACAGCTTATTGGTTGAAAAACATATATTCATTGCTCCCGGTTTTATTTTCGGACCCAAAGGGCAGCGTTATATCCGGTTGTCACTTTGTATGCCAAAGGAAAGGATTTGGGAGGCAGTAGACAGATTAAAAGAAAACTAATTATGGTTATCAGTATAATAGGAGTTGGTTTGTTAGGTGGTTCTTTTGCTTTGAGCCTTCGAGAGAAATACCCACTCATCAAATTTGTAGGGGTGGACACCTCACCAGTGAACCAAAAAATCGCGCTGGCGAAAGGTATCGTCGATGAAATATTGACTTTGGAAGAAGCGTTACAAGTTTCAGAACTGAATGTACTGGCAACACCCGTTGATGCTATTCGCAAACTGTTACCGGTAATGCTCGATCAAATTCCAGAGGGTAGAACCATCATGGATTTGGGTTCAACCAAAGAATTGATTTGTAAACTGGTAGATGAACATCCCAAACGGAGTCAGTTTGTGGCGGTGCATCCTATGGCAGGTACAGAAAACTCAGGGCCAGGAGCGGCATTCCCAGGTTTGTTACCGAACAAAAACGTGATCATTTGCGATAAAAGTAAAAGTGATACCAATTGTGTGCAGTTGGTAGAAGCGTTTCTGTGCGATATTGGCATGAAAATACATTATATGAACCCTATGGAACATGATCTTCATTTGGCATATGTTTCGCATTTAAGTCATATTAGTTCTTTTGCTTTGGGGCTAACCGTTCTGGATAAAGAAAAGGATGAAAAGGCTATTTTCGATATGGCAAGTACTGGATTTTCCTCCACAGTTCGTTTGGCTAAAAGTTCCCCTCAAATGTGGGCTCCTATTTTTAATCAAAATAAGGAGAATGTCTCCAAAGCGCTCGGTGATTATATCGACTTGCTGAAAAAATTTAAGGAAGCTATTGATGAAAGAGACACTGAGTCAAGCCTTAATTACATGCAGCGTGCCAATGATATTGGCCGGATTTTATCGGGTATAGAAAAGAAATAATAGTTTAGTTTAGCAGAATATTTGGTTCCGTTGATATATATCTATGGAACCAAATAAGGCTATTTTCGATTAGATGGTGGTTGGTAGAAAAAATTTGAAATGACTTCCCACGCCCAATTCGCTTTCTACCCAAATCTCACCTCCAAGTTTATCTACAAATTCTTTACAAAGAACTAACCCAAAACCGGAACCATTTTCGTTTTCTGTCCCCAGCGAGGATATGTTACTATCCATACTGAATAATTTTTTTCGGGATTTTTCACTAATCCCAATTCCATTGTCTGAGACACAAACCTCAATTTTATGAGGCATTTGAACTGCGGAAACAGTAACGGAACCACCCGTTTTCGTAAACTTAATAGCATTGGAAACCAAGTTTCGAAGGATTGTTTTTACAATTATATTATCGGTAAAAAGCATCACTTCTCTAGATCCAAGTTGTTTAAGTGAAATATGTTTACACTTAGCTATTGAATTTGATTGTTCTAATACTTCCTGAATTAATTGACTTAAGTTTATTTTTTTACTCGCTAGTTTAACTTTGGTCTTTTGAGCTCGTCCCCAGTTGAGTAAATTATCTAATAATCCGAGGGTATTTTTAGTGGTATTATTGATCATTTTCAAGAATTCCTCGGTTTCCGGAGAATTTGGTTTTTCATTGGTCTCTAAGAGTAGGTCCGATAATGCTAAAATACTGCTGAATGGACTCCTCAAATCATGTGCAATGATTGAAATTAGTTGGTCTTTTGATGCGTTAAGATTTCTAAATTGCTCTTCACTTTCCTTTAATAATTCTTCTGCTTTTTGACTTTCTGTAATATCGCGGCTAACACCGATTATGAATTTGTTTCCTTGATTATCAGTGTACAGTGATTTTCTGGTGGAAAGTATTCTTTCATTTCGATGGCTAATAGAAAAGTATTCGATGTTAATTATTTCTATACCAAAAGAAAGTACCCTTTGGTCTATTTCTAAAAAACTATCTCTTTCGTTGTCAGGAACATGGTCAAATAAGGTCTGGCCGATAATTTTAGACATGGGGAGGTCAAAAAGTTCGGA
>CAXBLH010000093.1:0-14304 GCA_963976315.1 uncultured Dyadobacter sp. | reverse complement strand
AACCGCGTTCTGATTGTAAAAATACGGCACTCCAGTCCAACAAAGCGCCTTCAGATAAGAAGAGGATGAAACACATTATTCCTAAAATTAATACTGGTTTTTTCGGGAAGCTAAGTTTAAAATCTTCGGTTTTGCCTTCTGCTTCATGAGGTAACAGTTTTGAAAATTGTGAAAAAGTGATGGCTATTATCAAAACCGAAATGCAAATAGCGGCAAGGATAGGAGAAAGCCCATATTTGATAAGCACTCCGATCCCTATAGATCCAACCAATCCACCTGTGCTGAAAAGTCCGTGGAAGGAGGACATAATATGTTTACCATAAAGTTGCTGTACCACTACTGCCTGGGAATTCATGGATACATCAATAGTACCTAAGGCAGATCCAAATATAAATAGGCCCACCGCTAAAAAAATAGGGGAGTTGGCGAGGATTAGTAAGGGTAAAATGAAAGCAATAATGGTTGCAGCAAAGCAGACGATCTTGCGTGAGCCGTAATTGTTAATAAAAATGCTGATAAAGGGCATGGTGATGATGGCTCCAACTCCCATTGATAATAAAACCAAACCGAGCTCAGCATCATTTAAAGTTAACTTTGTTTTCACGATGGGAACCATAGGTGCCCAGCTCGAAAGCCCAATTCCGCATACCAAAAAAATAAGCAAAGTAGCTTTTCGGGCAGCATTTACACCTTTTTTAGAAGTTTTAGTTTGCACAAAAAATGAAGTGATTACATTGGAAAAAGTAGAAAGCTAAAACATAATTTTGTGGTTTTTTGCGCAGTTTTTTACAAAGCTTTTATTTAAACAGGCACTTAGTCAATAAAATAAAGCGGAACTATTCCATGAGGGGTTTGTTCCGCTTTATTGCTTCTTTCAAATACCTTTAAAAATTATTGTACGACGTTGTAATCCAGGTCATACCTTATCTTTGGTTATCTTAACTAAAGGTTTTTCTTTTTTAGCTCTTTCACCGCAAAGTCCGCAGCTCTTGCTGTTAAGGCCATATAAGTAAGGGATGGATTCACACAGGAGGCGGAGGTCATACAGGCACCATCAGTCACAAATACATTTTTTACGCCATGTACTTGGTTGTTTCCATTCAATACGGATGTTTTTGGGTCGCGCCCCATTCTGGCTGTTCCCATTTCATGAATGGCCATCCCCAAGTAAGAGCCTCTGTCATTGGTATGAACATTTTTGACACCACTTTTTTCTAGCATTTCAGCAGCATCGTTTTTCATGTCCACACGCATTTTGTATTCGTTTTCTTTCAGTTCTGCATCGAAAACCACCACTGGAATTCCCCACTTGTCTTTTACATCATGATTAAGATACATTTTGTTTTCATGGTAAGGGAGTGTCTCTCCAAAACCTCCAAATCCAATAGTCCACTGACCTGGGCTAGTGAGTTCTTCTTTAAAGTCTGCACCAAATGCTAGTTCGGCTACATTTCTTTGCCAACCTTGTCGGCTTCCACCACCTTGGTATCCGAACCCACGAATGTAATCTCTTTTATCATTGCCAATATTTCTATACCTAGGAATATAAATACCGTTGGCACGACGTCCAAAATGGTACTTGTCCAAATCACCTTCCCAAACACCGCTGGCACCGGTACGGAAATGGTGATCCATTAGGTTATGTCCTAATTCTCCCGAGTCATTTCCCATTCCATTAGGGAATCTATCAGAAATAGAATTTAATAATAACGCAGTAGATGAAAGTGCGCTGGCGCAAACAAATACAATTTTTGCAAAGAATTCCCTCTCTTCAAGAGTGACCGCATCTATTACTTTTACTCCAGTTGCCTTTTGTGTTTTGGGGTCATAAACAATTTCGCGCACGTTGGAGTCGGGGCGAAGGGTTAGTAATCCTGTTTTTACTGCTGGCGGTAAGGTACTCGACTGTGTACTGAAATAGGCGCCGTATGGGCAGCCATAGGAGCAACGGTTTCGATACTGGCAAGGAGAACGGCCACCTTCCAACTGTATTTTTGACGGTTTGGAAAGGTTGGCTACGCGTCCAATTGTCATATTCCTTCCAGGAAAGTTTTTTTCCAAACGCTTACGTACTTCCTTTTCTACGAAGTACATCTCCATAGGCTCCAAAAAGTCGCTGTCTGGCAGCTGAGGAAGCCATAGTTTTTCACCAGAAATACCAACATGCTTTTCAACATAGGAATACCAAGGAGCAACATCTTTATAACGAATCGGCCAGTCAACAGCAATTCCATCTTTCAAGTTAGCCTCGAAGTCAATATCACTTAAACGATAAGATTGTCTTCCCCACATGATGGATTTACCCCCCACAATATTGGGTCTATACCAATCAAAACGTTTTTTTTCTTCATACATGGAGTCGGTATCTTTCAACCAGTAATTCTCCGTCATTTCATTGTACGGATAATCGCGTGACAGAAAAGGGTGAGACTCTTTTTGTTTTACGGTAATTTTGCCATTGTATTCGGTTTCCCAGGGAGCTTTAAGCGCATTTTTATAACCTGTTACATGTTCAAGGTTCTTGCCTTTCTCCAGCATAAGTACTTTTAAGCCCTTTTCTGTAAGTTCTTTTGCAGCCCATCCACCAGAAACACCAGACCCAATCACAATCGCATCATAGGTCATTTCTTTTTTGGCATCAATATTTAAATTCGCCATTACTAATTTTTTAGGTTAAGATTTAGAGTTTGTATTAAAGTGCCCAGGTTTTTTGCCCTTTCGGCATAGGCCAAGAGCCATCGAAACGACCCGGAATTGGCAAATAATCAAGGGCTTGAGTAGCGCCAATTTCAGAGGTGAAATAGGCCGTAACAGTCAGTCCTTTCATTTGCTTAAAGAAAGGTGTATCGGTTTCTGTCATTTTTTTGACCATCCCGTTTTTTTGCTCCGTCGTTAAGCTCGTAAAATCTTTTTGGTGGACTTTTAGGCTATCCTTATTCAGCCTAGCGAGTCCGGCGTAAAACGCTTCCTGATCCGCTATTTCGTAGCAATCCCGCATCACACGTATTATAAAATTTTCCGCACCGGCAGCTTTCGCTCCTGGCGTGGTTGTAGTAGGAATTATAACGTCTGCGAGTTCAGCAATGAGTAGTTTTTGGTCTTCTGTTACGGAAAGGGATAGGCCGGTATTTGTTTTTTCATTCATTATACCAGCCATAAGAGGGGCAGAAATTACCCCACCGAGCATAAATGAAATTCGTTGAACTGCTTCTCTGCGATTCATAAGAGGAATTTTTAAAATTGTATTTAATTGATAATGTTTTAGGAATTAGTACAAAAAGGGGAAATAAATTGGTTTTTGCAAAAAAATAGAACTCTATAGGTAACATTGTATTAGCTTTTGCCAAAATGCTTAGCGTAAGTTTGAAACCAAATAGCTATCTTCTATCTCTTAGCATAACTGGTGGTCGTTGAATAGTACCATTATATAAGTGAACTTTACCCCGTTATAAGTGTTCTTTTACTGATCTTTGTAAAATAGGATTTTACCGTATTTTATAATTTTTTTGCAACATGAATTTACATCATTTTTCACGCATTTTTTCAAATAAATGTCCCAAGTGTGGAGTAGGTCCTTTCTTTATCAAGGATTGGTCCTATACCAAAGGATTTGACCATATGCACAGCCAGTGTTCTAATTGTGGGCAACGTTTTGTGCCCGAACCGGGGTTTTACCAAGGAGCTTTATACGTAAGCTATTCGTTTTACGTGGCCTTTACAATTGCCTATTTTGTAGGGTACAATTATTTTTTTGATATGAATATTGAGTATTTTCTATTTAGTATTATTTTAATACTCATCTTATTAACGCCATGGTTTTATCGATTGGCCCGTCGTACTTGGTTGTCAATTTTTATTAAACGGGATTAGGTGAATATTATTAAATCTCAATGGTTTGAACATCTTATCCAGCGTTTTACGCTCTATAAGGCTTTTTTTTCTGGATGGGATTCTTAGATACCAACGTATTTAAACAATGTCCATTGTAGAGAAAATAATTTTATATAGTAACTAGTTTGTGATCATTAAGTAAATTTGTTGGAACGGATCAATTACAAGGAGGGTTATTTTGGGAGTCGGTGTATTCGAAATCAGGTATAGTACAAAAAGAGTGTCTGGTTTATGTTGAGACAAGTATCTCAACATAATTTAGTTACGATTTTTTTATAATAAAATCCTTGATGTATTATTTTTGCGGCCAGAAATAAATTCTATATAATGAGTAGATACAGTTATATTTGAATTAATAGTACTAAATTTAATCTTGTATCTATATTGTAGGGAGGTAATTCGATAAGGTAAGGTTATAACATTTCCAAATGTGAGAAAAAATGTTGGTATCTTTAAAGTGATGAAATATAATATTATATAGATGGTATGCTCCGAATAGTCGCATTGTTGATTTTTAGTTTAATCACATGCTCTTCTTGTAAACACACTGCAGATAGTCCAGAAAGTGCGATGAAATGGCTATTAGAAGTTCCGGTATGGTATTTATCTGAAATTAAAGCCAATGGAACGTCAATTTTAAAGGACGGGAAGTCCATTCCCACATTTAGTGGACTAGAGTTTAATAGATATATGAAGGAATTGCGTTTTTTGAACGAGGGTAAGGTGGATGGAGTGTACAATATTGGTACTGCTAAAACTACCTTATTATGGAATATAAGCCCCCAAGTGATTGCAATTACCTCGGATGAGGCCAGTTCGGATAGGGGTTGGTCCATAGCGCCTAGTACCGTTACGAAAACATCCTTTATCATGGAAACGAGTAGTACGGCCTTTGATTTCCCTCGAAATACGCACATAGAACTTATCTATAAAGCGGAGAAATGAAAAATTTTTGCACTGGCGTCGTTTATTTCTGAAAATTGGACTATTCTAGGTGGTACTTCCGAGTGCCAATAATTTAAGGGTTGGAGCGCCATATAATTCCAATAAATGTCTGAATGATAGTTGTTTGGAATTTATAAAAAGTAGGGATAACGAATTTGTTTTATTGACTACGTCTAAAAGTGCAATTAGAAATAAAAATAATTCTATGCAAATTGCTAGGGTTTTTGTATTAAAGTATAGAATCATTACGATTAACTGATTAGTATAATTAAACATTAATTCTACAAAAAAATATATTAACTTTACTGAAAATGTACTAATAAGTTGAAATCTATTTTTAAAAAGGCGTACACAGCTCAACAAATTGTGACCAAAACTGAGAATCAATATTTATGATGAATTCAAAAAAGAACATTTTGGTAATTGATGATGAACCAAGTATTTGTAAAATTCTAGAAAACTTTCTAAAACAATCCTTTAATGTGATCATCCAGAATGATGGTGCTGATGGCATGGCTTGGCTAGAAAGTGGTAACTCCGCAGATTTGATAATTGCGGATTTACAAATGCCTATTATAAATGGGAAAGAATTTCTGAAAAACATAAAGGCAAGTAATTTTTTTAATGAAATTCCAGTAATCATCCTTTCCGGTTCTGACGATAGTAGCGAACGTGTTCAGTGTTTGAATTTAGGAGCGGATGACTTCATGATTAAACCCTTTAATCCTATGGAGGTTCATGCCAAAATCAATGCAGTTCTACGGCGATACACTCGATTAACTTAATACAATTGCAAATGGAATTGGTTATGCAGCAGACTGAAGAACACAATTTGGAAAATTTAGAAAAGTTTACGGTTCCAGTATTTCGTGTAGTACTATTGAATAGAGATTTTGAGCAATATATGTATTTGCTCAAAATGTTTGGGGAGTCGATGCAAGTGGAATATTTTGATACTAAAGATGGTGTGTTAAATGCCCTACAGCAGTATTTTATTGCGGATGTTGTAATTGCGCATGAAAACGCACAGGGTATTGAGTTATTGAAGGAGATAAGAGCAAGTTCTAAATTTAGTAAAATCCCATTTATACTTCAAGTTGATAAAATAACCTTGGAAAAGCGGGATAATGCTCGAAAACTGCTTGCCGACGATATATTTGATTCTCTTTTCTCATCTGGAGACTTGTTAGCTAGGTTACGCTATTTTAATCAAAAACATTGGTATATAGCGGAAAGAGCCTCTAGGCAAATAGAAAAAAGCTACACGAAAATACCTTTTTGGAAAAGAGCTTTTGATGTAGCCGCCAGCGGTTCAGCTATTTTATTGTTATCACCCATTTTACTTTTGGTGGCACTCATGATACGGCTGGACAGTAAGGGGCCAATTATTTACCGTTCGAAACGGGTTGGATCTGGTTATCATATTTTTAGTCTATTTAAATTTCGAACCATGCGTATTGATGCGGATTCGATGATGAAAAAAATGGCTTCTTTAAATATGTATAATAAGGGGAGTGAAGAAAAGGAAGACGCAGCGTTTCGGTGTTGCGAGGAATGTAGCTCAAAAAAGTCTTGTAAAAAGCTTCTGTTTTTAGATGATAAGGAAATTTGTGAAAAGGTTTATCAGAAAACGAAAGAAGAAACCGCTGCATTCATGAAATTTCAGAATGATCCAAGAATAACAAGAATTGGTAGTTTCCTAAGAAATAGTAGCATAGATGAACTTCCTCAGTTATTCAATATTTTGCAAGGGGATATGTCCTTAGTAGGAAACAGGCCTTTACCTTTATATGAAGCCGAAAAATTAACGACAGATAACAAAATTTTGAGATTTGCTGGACCGGCAGGTTTGACAGGTCTGTGGCAGGTTACCAAAAGAGGTAAAGGTAAAGCGGATATGTCAGAGGAAGAGCGCTCTGAACTCGATGTTACATATGCCAAAGATTTTTCATTTGCCATGGATTTGAAAATAATCTTGAAAACAATTCCTGCTCTGTTTCAATCGGAAAACGTTTAATTTACAGCGTTTTAGCATTTTGGAGAAGAGAAAAAAATAAAAATTTACTGCATGAATTTTAGATCTTTACTTTTATTATTATTTGTCCTAAATGCCTTTTATGCCAAAGGCCAAATATCTCTTAGAGAAGAAGTCTCGTATGAATTCTTAGACCGACTTATTGAAGCTGCCAGCACCAACTATCCTCAGGTAAAAATGTATGATACCAGAATAGATATTGGTGCCATGGGGTTGAAGAAGGCTAAGTTGTCTTATTTCGAAATTTTTTCTTTCTCCTATATTTTCAATCCGTCGCAAATTATTGGAGGTGTCAATCCCAATTTCCTGACTGGATACCAATTCGGTTTTTTTTTCAATATCGGTGGGCTCATCCAAAAACCGCTACTCATTAAACAAGCCAAAACAGAAATTGAAGTTCTCAACCTGGACAAGGCAACCTATATGCGGACGCTGGAAACCAATGTTAAGACCAGGTATTACACCTATTTGCAAAATTTAGTACTCTATAAGATGAAGCAAAATTCCCTTTTGGATGCCCAGAGTGCTTTAGAGGATGTTCGGCATAAGTTCGAAAAGGGAGAAATAGAGCTCAGTGCTTATAACAATGCCCTTAGTAACCTTTCTAACGCACAACAAGTGAATATTAATGCTGAAACCGCATTATTGATTTCAAAGACTAGTTTGGAAGAGCTTGTGGGGCAAGATATTGATAATTTGAAATAATGGAAATTTTAGTATTTATTAAGCTTCTTCAAAAGAACTGGTGGAAACTGGTACTGATACCTTTTTTGACCGTTGTTGCTTGTTATTTTTTGGTGAAGGAACTTCCCAATGAATACGAGTCCCATGGCACCCTTTCAACGGGATTAGTAGACAAAACCGAAGAGGTTTTTTTGGTAGGAGAGAAGGACCAGGAGGTGGAGATCAATCGTAAGTTTGACAACCTTATTGCCATGATGAAATTGAAGAAAGTATTGGACCTTGTTTCCTATAAACTTTTTCTTCACGATATTAACCTCCCTGCCGAAAAACAACTCAAAGAAAACGTAGAAGTTTTCGAAAGACTCAGTGCTGCTGAGAAAAAAAGATTGACAAGAATTGTAAGTCAAAAGAGTAAAGAACAACAGGAGTTGCTTCCAGATACCAAGGACGATGAATTACTGATTGCCTTATTCAAGGAGATTGGTTACGACCATACTTCCTTATTAGACTACTTATCAATAAATAGACAAGGCAATAGCGATTATATCAGTATTTATGCGGTGGCACATATGCCTGAAATGTCTGAGTTTTTAGTAAATAATCTGAGTGTGGAATTTATTAAATTTTATGCAAAGAGATTAACCACTAATAACACCCGGGCCATTGGGTTCTTAGCCGACTTCCTAAGTCAGAAGAAGCAGGCTTTAACCGAGAAAATGAATACGCTTAGGGAATTCAAAATTAATCATAGAGTTCTTAATTTGAACGAGCAAGCAAGGAGTTTGTATGGTCAGATTTCGGAATATGAAGGTAAAAGGGAAATAGCCGCTAGTGACATAGATTCGTATGCAAATGCTATCAAGAAAATTGTATCCAGTAAACAACAAATTCGGGAAACCAATGATCGATATGTTCGAAATAATTTTGACCCTAAAATTAAACAGGAGTTAGATGCACTTCAATTAAAGTTAACGGAACAAATTAACGAAAGCTCCGACCAGTATTTGTACAATCCGCTTTCTTATAAGACGTCTTTAATTGCCCAGCGATTAACCTTTGAGATGGAAATGGAACTGGCAATTAGCAGTGTTAAGTCTATTCAGGATGAACTGAAAAGGCTTAATAGCAAGTTTGATGAGCTAGTGCCCAATGAAGCTCAAATTCAGGAAATCGAAACTAGCATTTCTATAGCCACAGATGAATATATGGAAGCGTTGCAACGTTACAATGATGTTTCTTTCGCCTCTAGTTTTCCAGTTCAGTTAAAGCAAATTGAAAAGGCCATGCTGGGTACGATCAAACCATCGAAGAAAATCCTAATTCTAGGTATGTCTGGAATTGTAAGCTTTGTTTTTGTTCTACTATTTTTCTTCGTTGTATTCTATTTCGATGATTCCATACGAAATGCACAGCAGCTTGCCAATGAGACCGAAATACCAGTTTTAGGTTATATCAATTTTGTGGAAGATGTATCTGGTGCTCTCGACAAGGACAGTTCCAATAGTAAACAGGATCTGTATCGCAAATTATTGCGTTCTATTCGGTTTGAAATAGACCATTTAAAGGAGAACCCTAAAATTGTGTTGTTTACCAGTTTAAAGAAAGGGGAAGGTAAGTCGAGTATAGTTTTAGGCCTTGCCAAAATGTTTACCTTAATCAATAAGCGTGTTTTGGTCATCGATGGTAATTTTGCGAATCCAACCATCACGAGCTCTGTTAACCCGAAACTTTTATTAGAGAACCTTTCCGAGAAATTTGTCCTGACGCCTGGTTCAACCTTTGATGTTATTGGTAACCAAGGAGGCGACAAGTCCATTTACGAAGTGTTGACTGATATACAAATTGCGGATTTTATACATCTTATTCGTGATACTTATGACGTTGTATTAATCGATACGGAATCTATAGAATCATTGAATAAAGTTAAAGAATGGGTAGTTCTTGCCGACTTAGTAGTGGCAGTTTTTGCGTCTGCGAGTTCTATCACGGTGAGAGATAAACCCAAATTAGCCTATTTTAGAAGTTTAAATGAGCAGTTCTCTGGATGGATACTTAATGGAGTAAAAGAGCTGAAAGAACCAAAATAAAGTGAGAATTTAACTTTAATAGTTATGATCCTATTCAAAGCCATTTGGTATTTTATTCAAATATATTTCGGGATACATCTCATTTTTCCGGTTCTATTATTTCTACATGCAAAACTAAGAGGAACTGACCGCTTAGAAAATAAGCAACCAGTAGATGAGAACAATCCAGACTATGGAATTATTATCACGGCCTACCAGCAGCTACATCAAATACCGGACGTAGTAGCCTCTGTACTTAGTTCCAATTATAATAACTATATGATTTATGTAGTGGCCGATAATTGTGATATTTCCGAGCTAAATATTCAAAACGATAAAGTATTAGTATTACGGCCACCGACGGTTCTTGGTGCAAATGTGCGCTCTCATTTTTATGCTATCTATAATTTTGTAAGAGCACATTCTCATATAGTAATTGTAGATAGCGATAATATTGTTGACTCTAACTTCTTAACCGTTGTTAATCGCTATATTAAGGCTGGTTTTAATGCAGTTCAGGGGGTTAGGGCTGCCAAGAATACTAATACTGTTTTGGCTAGACTGGATGCTGCACGGGATATCTACTATCATTATTACGATGGAAAATTACTGTATACTGCTGGTTCCTCTGCCACGTTGGCGGGTTCGGGGATGGCTTTTTCGTTAAAGTTATTTAAAGACTGTCTTGAAAATAGAGATGTTACGGGTGCAGGTTTTGATAAGGTTCTGCAGCATGCAATTCTTAGTAAGAATGAACGGATAGCATTTGCCGAAGAAGCCATTGTGTGGGATGAAAAAACCGCCCAGTCCGACCAGCTTGTCAATCAAAGGGCTAGATGGATAAATACTTGGTTCAGATATTTTAGTAAAGGGTTTGGTTTAATTTGGCATGGACTGGTGGGGTTTGATCTTAATAAATTTTTATTTGGAATTGTACTAATCCGACCGCCACTTTTCATCTTATTAATTGCCTCATTTGTTTTACTAGTCTTAAATGTATTTTTTGTACCTGTACAAGGCCTTCTATGGTTCTTCGGGCTACTGTTTTTTATATTTGGGTTTATGTTATCATTATGGCTCAACCATACCGATCCTAAGATTTATAAAGCACTTATTTCGATACCCTCATTTATTTTTTACCAGCTGAAATCACTGCTGCTTGTCAGAAAAGCCAATAAGGTATCCGTAGCAACGAAACATAGCACTCAAGAAGACCGAAAATGAAAATAAACCCAAAATCCAAGCTGGAAGAAAAAATTAGAAATGGTGGATTGGAACCAACGGATGTCCTTATGCGGAAGCTGGCCATTTTAATGGTATTTGTAGGTGTGTACTTCTTTTTTATTAAGATTTTGTTTTTATAATTTCTAAATTTTGTTGTCTTGAGGTTAAGTATTAAAAAAAATAGCAAATGGAACTGGGGATCGTTAATCGACTTACCTCAAAAGCCATTGGTGTTATTTTTGGTGTTGGCCTTTTCTGTCATTTTGGGTGCCATTACGGTAAATGGAGGGCTTGTTTCTGGAATACTCCTTTGCATTGTATTAGTAGGGTTACCCATTCTTTATGCATTGCTATCTTTTCCAATTTTTGGAATTGTGTTTCTTTTAGGTTTTGCGTATTTTCTCTTTTTTATCTTTCGGCTAGGTGTTAATTTTCCTTTGGGAACTGCCTTGGATGGTATGCAGGCCTTGTTAATTTTGGGTTTTTTTATTGGTCAAAGGAAAAGACCTAACTGGGCGATTTTTAAGGGGAATGTTTCCACTATATTGTTAATATGGATTTCCTACAATATTATTCAGGTGGTGAATCCTTATTCGGAATCACGCTTAGCATGGGTGTATACCGTACGAACTATTGCAGTAATTACCCTCATGTATTACGTATTTGTTTATCATATTCAAACGATAAAACAATTACGGCTCATCATTAAAGTATGGTTAGCACTCACTGTGGTAGCATCAGTATATAGTTACAAACAAGAATATATAGGGATTGCCAGTTCTGAAATGGCCCAAATGTTAAGCGATCCTCTAATAACTGCACTATTTTTCATTAATGGACATTGGCGAAAGTATGCCATATTTTCAGATCCTGTGGAGTTTGCCTATAATATGGTTCTGGGCTCCATCCTTTGTTTGAGCTTAATCTTTGGTC
This sequence comes from uncultured Dyadobacter sp., assembly GCA_963976315.1. GTDB lineage: Bacteria > Bacteroidota > Bacteroidia > Cytophagales > Spirosomataceae > Dyadobacter. Next base: position 2,526 of record CAXBLH010000093.1, on the reverse strand, counting down.
CCTTTGCCAAATGGAAGAAAATCATGTTAGGCGTGGCTTTCATCATGATCACCAACTCTACATTGTTTTCCGGTACCAGAGGGGCCTATGTTTTATTGCCAGCCTGTATTGTTCTCATGGCGGTTCTGAAATTCAATAAGCAAGTGATGGTGTTTTTTATAGGTGCAGCCTTAGGCTTTGGTATGCTGATTTTTATGCCTACCGGTAATGCCTCTATTCAAAGGTTTCAAAGTGCTTTCCGACCTGGTGACGACGCTTCCTACAATGTTCGGAAAATGAATCAGGAACGCATTAAACCCTATATACTTTCACACCCCATTGGGGGAGGACTGGGGGCAATGGGTGCATGGGGAGTACGTTTTGCGCCCTATTCTTATTTGGCTCAGTTTCCGCCAGATAGTGGCTACGTACGAGTAGCTGCGGAAATGGGATGGATAGGCTTATTTCTAATTTGTACCTTAATCTTTATTTTCCTCAAAACGGGTATTGATTATTATTACAAAATAAGAGATCCAGAATTAAAAACTTTTTGCCTTGCTATGATTCTGGTAATCTTTGCACTCAATATTGGAAATTTTCCTCAAGAGGCTTTGGTGCAGTATCCGAATAATTTACTTTTCTATTTAGCAATAGCCATCATACATATTTGCTATAGGTTGGATCAGAAAATGGATCATCCTCCAATAGAATAAAGGTGATAGTTTAACTCTAATTTTAATTTTCTACTCGTCTGGGTACCTCTTTAAGTGCTGTTTAATTCAATTGCGTTTGTTTTCTTTTATATAATAGTTACAGTAACATATTTTATTTTGCCGTATCGTTACCGCTGGGCTTTGTTGTTAGGGGCTAGTTGTTATTTTTATATGGCTTTTGTACCTGTATATATATTAATATTAGGATTTACAATAGTGATCGATTACATCGCGGGAATCTACATAGAAAGAGCGGTTGGTAAGCAGAGGAAACTTTTTTTGATTTTAAGCTTGGTCGCTAATATCAGCGTGTTAGTTCTTTTTAAGTATTATAATTTTATCAATGAAAATCTTAATTGGTTGATTGGAGAGTTGGGTCACGAGAGTCCAGCTCCCTACCTTAATATCTTGCTTCCTATCGGCCTGTCGTTTCATACTTTCCAGGCGATGAGCTATACCATTGAAATCTACCGGGGCAAACAAGCAGCTGAAAAACATTTTGGTATATACAGCTTATACGTGATGTTTTACCCCCAGTTGGTGGCCGGCCCGATAGAAAGACCCCAAAATGTTTTACCACAGTTACATAAAAACCACCAGTTCTCTTATTCCAATATGACAATTGGGTTGCGACTCATGTTATGGGGATTTTTCAAAAAATTAGTAATAGCAGATAGACTGGCCTTGTATGTGGACGCTGTTTACGATAATCCAGAAATCCACAATGGCTCCTCCGTAGTAATAGCGTCCATTTTTTTTGCCTTTCAAATATATTGCGATTTTTCTAGTTACTCAGACATAGCCATTGGTGCTGCACGTACAATGGGCTTCAACTTGATGACTAATTTCCGGCGCCCTTATTTGTCGGTAAGTATTACCGAGTTTTGGAACCGCTGGCATATATCGCTTTCCAGTTGGTTTAGGGATTATCTATTTATACCGTTGGGAGGAAACCGTGTAAAAGTATCACGTCGATTTTTAAATATTTTTATTGTATTTATGGTCAGCGGCCTTTGGCATGGGGCCAGCTATAATTTTGTGATTTGGGGCGTGTTACATGGGTTATACCAAATTATTGCGGTGCTCAGTAGACCTTATTTCCAAATTTTTGAAACAAATCTTGGTATCAAAAATTCTAAGGTTTGGATCATTTTACAGGGTTTGTTTACGTTTTCACTCGTTGTATTTGCGTGGGTTTTCTTTAGGGCAACTACTTTCGACGATGCGCTTCAAATGATCACCTCCCTTACCTCATTGGGAGCAGTGCCTTTCTTCGGAGGTACTAACCAGTTCGCTCATTGTTTGCTAGGGATAAGTTTGCTCTTGACTATTGAATTCGTAACCGAACTTAAACCAGATTTTAAAATGTTATATAGCACTTCACGTCCTATTAGGTGGGGCTCGGCGCTAACCCTTTTATTTTTGATTTTGTTTTTTGGAGTATTCAACGGAGGACAATTTATCTATTTTCAGTTTTAAAAATGAAGTCGTCGCAAAAAATCCGTTTTATTAAATCGTTAGTTTTAGGTCTAATCCTTGTGTTTATACTGGATTATATTGGTGGGTACGTGGCAAGGGGATTTTACTTTGGTTTAAAAAATGGACAGTATGCACAAATGACCTACGCCATTGACAGCACAAACCATGAAATGGTTATTTTAGGAAGTTCAAGAGCATCCCACCATTACGAGTCCAAGCTTATGGAGGAAGGTACTCAATGGTCAGTTTACAATGCTGGAAGGGACGGCCAATTTCTGCCCTATTACTGCGCTTTACTAGATGCTATTTCCAACAGGGAAAAGCCTAAAAAGATTATTCTTGACGTTAATGTTTG
>CAXBLH010000092.1:0-14465 GCA_963976315.1 uncultured Dyadobacter sp. | reverse complement strand
CGGTGGTTGAGCGGAGCCGAAACCAGCGGAGCCGAAACCAGCCTTTAGCATTATTTATTTTTAAAGTGCGTTTTATTCTGACACACGGATAACAAGTGAAGATTCTCGGGTCTATTTTCTATTAGAGCTTCTTTCTTTTTTCTGCTCCAACCTTGCACTTGTTTCTCTCTATAAAAAGCTTCATCTATTTTGCTAAATTCTTCATAATAAACAAGTTCAACAGGTAAATGTTTTTTTGTGTGATTAGCACCTTCTCCATTTTGGTGTTGTTGCAAACGAAGTTCTAAATTATTAGTACTGCCAGTATAATAGCTCCCGTCCGCGCACTTCAATAGGTACATGTATCCTTTCATAGGTTATAAATTTACTGCTTTTTGATTTCGGTCTTATGGCTTCTGCATTTTGCCTTTCGCCTTCGACTCCGCTCAGGCAACGGCATTGGTGCTAAGGCAACCGCAACGGCGCTTAGGCAACGGCAACGGTGCTAAGGGCAACCGAATCAGCTCACCCGGTGGTTGAGCGGAGCCGAAACCAGCGGAGCCGAAACCAGCGGAGCCGAAACCAGCGGAACCGGAACCAGCGGAACCGGAACCAGCGGAACCGGAATGACTGGCCTCCTTTGAGCCGAAAAATCTAAATTGGCGCAAGAATCCTTACAATAGCGGCATTCGACAAGTGAGAACCATTACCTTTTTAAAATAACGGTAGCCATTCCGTCGTGTAAAAATAACCATCGACTTCAAAATCGCTCATTTGCAATACCTCTTCCATCAAACCAATAAACTGCTGTTCAAATACAATGTAAATAATTTCATTTAATATTCGAATAATACCTGTCAAAAGACACCTCACTTTTAACCTTTGACTCCCTACAAAACCATTCTCCTATTTCCAGTAGACATAAATTTCAATTTTTTAATCCATCCAAAATTAAAAGTATTAATTGGGGGGGATAGCCTTCAACCGCTATCCCCCCACCTATTTATTTCAATTTTTTCAATTCCTCCAAAGTCCATGCAGAAGCGCGATTCGCATTTTTCTTTCGGATATCTCGCACGTCACGCCAAGTAACTACGCTGGCATCATTACCAAGACTATTTCTGATATAACTGGCCACAGCAGCAATATAATCATCGTCATTCATTCCTTGTGGAGCCATCATACCGGGATAACTCACCCCGTCGACGGGACCAGTAAGCCCGTGTAAAATAATATTCACCAATACCTCTTTATCGCCATTCACCCTTGCCGATCCAGACAACGGAGGGGCCACTTTGGAAGCCAGGCCCTTGCCGTCAACGCCATGACAAATGGCGCACGATTGTCTGAATACGTTCACGCCTTCATAAATAAGATCTTTATCATTACCACTCATTTTTTCAATACGAGCCATCAATTCCGTCCAAGCTGGGTCACCACCTTCTTGCTGACTTCTCACTGCAGTACGAGCCAGTAGTTCGTTGGTACTGTTATCTGCGAGTAATTTCTTCAAAACCTCACGAGCCTTATCTGTTTTGATATAGCGTAAAGATGCCGCAAGCTGAATTTTCACATCCGCACTTGGATCGTTTTGATAGCCTTCTAAAATGGCCAACATACTTTCATCATTTTGCGTTAAAAACATTTCACTAATACGAATAGCTGCCTTTCTTACCTGTGGATCAGAGTCCGTGAGAGCTTGCTTAATAATTTCTTTATCCATGGCTCCTAACCCTTCTAATGTCCATAAGCCATGAATACGGGCAACCGCGGTGGGCGCATCTTTCCAAAAAGCCAGTTTTTGAATAAAACCAGATTTACCTAATGCCAAATCTTTCAAATCTGCCACCGATGCTTGCGCATTTCTTACAATTAATAACCGCTGCGCATTATCACGCCACCACCCATTCGGGTGTGACAGAAAAGAAACGAGTTCCTCATTATCCGCATCCATTAATCGAGGGGCTGGACCTGGTTTATAATCATCATGAACCAACCGGTATATTCTTCCTCTTCCAATGTTTTGATCCATTTTCTTTTCCAAAATTTTACCTCGCAAATAACTTCCTTTTCTTGTCCAGTTTCCTTCTTGTATAATTCCATGGTACATATCTACGATATACATGCTTCCGTCGGGTCCTGTATACATATTTACTGGCCTGAAATTCATATCCGTAGATGCCAAAAACTCCGCTTTGTCATAGACATTTTTCAGAATTGTTTTTCCATCCACATTGGAAACTTTGGCACGTCGAATAAGTCGTCCCACAGGTTCAGGAATGAACAAATCGCCCTGCATATCGGGAGGCAACTTGTCACCACGGAAAACTACTTGTCCGCAGGATGCAGTAAAATGATTCAAAGTACTATCCTCCCGAAGCCGTTTTAACCCACCTTCGACATCCGAAGTGGCAATAATCGGCCATACAAGATCAAAATCATCCGATTTTTGTCCGGGCATATCCATCCAGCCATAGGCAGGATTTTGTTGAAAACCGGTGGCAGGGTCTTCACAACCTGCACAAGAATAATATATTCTGCCGTAATCATCATGAGTTAGTCCCCATTGACCTCCCCAACCCGAAATGGTATCCGCTTCAAACATGCCATTTTTATATTTAAACCGAGCTTTACTACTGGTCATATAGATCCAGTTATCCAAGTTCCAGTCAAGCCCACTTCGTTGATGTTCCAGATTGGCATTATCTCTTTTATCATTTTTATACATCAGGTTTTTCTCATCAGCCTTACCATCGCCGTCAGTATCGCGATAACCATAAAGAGAATAAGTATAGGTTTCATTCACCACCAGTTGATCATCCAATACCAACATCATTCGTGGTAGCACCAAGCTGTCGATAAAAACGGTATGTTTATCCATCTTTCCATCCCCATTGGTGTCTTCCAGTCGGGTAATCCGGCAGGTGGGTAACTGCTCTCCAGTTCCATCGATATCTTGCATATAGCTACGCATTTCAGCCACATACATATTGCCATTTCCATCCCAAACCATGGCTACTGGCTCCTGAATAATGGGCTCACTAGCTACTAATTCCAAATGATAACCAGCAGGCAAGTGCATGGTTTTCATGCTTTCCTCAGGCGATAAAATGGCAGAAGAAGGACTCTGATCGATTGTAGCGGGTTTAAAGGCCCGAGATTGCGTTTGAACCGATTTATCATCAGGTTTTCGACATGAAAATAAATGTAAGGCAAATAATAGGACAGCAAGGTTTAATAGGTATTGCTTCATGAGAGGAATAGTAAATTTTGAAGTTTTGGTCAAAAAACTAAATTAGAATAAAAATTAACGGTTAGCGCATTTTTTCTAGTATCGTTCTATTTCTTACTTAAAAAATGAAATGATAGACTAGTTGGAAGGGATTTCCGTCAAAAATTTAATTGGCAGGATGTTCTTTATAAATATCCACCTCGAGATAAATTCTGAAATTTGGTACCAGTAAGAATTGGAAAAGGCTATATTTCATACCACCAATCCCAACCATCTTGACCTAAAACGTATCTATACCGCTAGAAACCAAAAAGTAACAAACAAATGTCCCTATTCACGAAATCACTTTTTCCAGTTTTCATGACCGCAAGTATTTTGATCGGCTGTAATAAAGATTCAAAATTTGATCTAAAATCAGACTGCATGGAAGCAGGACCTTTCAAAAAACAGGTATCAGAAATAACCGGTGTAGTTGCTTATGACTCTACGGAACAAAAATATGCGATATCGGCTGCAATACCTGGCACTTATGATTCCGTTGATTTTGGATATATCTGCTCCGAAACAAGTTTCGATTACAAAACTGGCGACAAAGTGGTATTTGATGGAAAATACTATGAATTTACCCGTCCTAAGCCAGCTTCTTTTGCAGGACTAACCAATTATTATTTAGATATTGAAAATATAGCACTGAGGTAATCATATTAATTCTTTGATACAAACAAAAACCACCGCCTGGGATGATACCAAGCAGTGGTTTTTAGTTTTTGTAATCGGCGACAGTTTAAAATCAACTGGAAAAAATTTTCCGAAAGAAACTGACTTCTGGTTGGTGACTGTTGCAAGCTCCCTAAATTGCCTCCAAAATTCTTTCCATTGCTACCTCGTAGCCAATTTTTTCTTTTAGCGCAGAAATTTCAACTCTTTCTTGTTCCATGGTGTCACGGTGACGAATGGTAACGGTATTGTCTTCCATGGTTTGATAATCCACTACGATACAATAAGGCGTTCCTATCAAATCCTGACGAGTGTACCTTTTTCCGATAGCGGCACCATCGTCATAAGTGGTTCTGAAAGTAGATTTTAAAGAAGCAGCAATTTCTTGCGCCTTTTCTGCTAAACCATCCTTTTTAACCAATGGTAATACCGCAGCTTTAAAGGGAGCAAGAGCTGGGTGTAGTTTCAAATAAGTACGTTTTTTGGCACTATCACCTTCACCTACTGTTTCGTTGGTATAAGCATTGCAGAAAGTCGCTAAGAACAACCGGTCAGCACCAATGGAAGTCTCAACAACATAAGGAATGTAATTTCCGTAAGGCTTGCCCTCTTCGTTTAATTCCGCATCAAAATATTGCTGTTTCTTTTTCGATAGCTCCTGATGGTTACGCAAATCAAAATCGGTACGAGAGTGAATTCCTTCCACTTCACGGAATCCAAACGGGAATTTGTATTCAATATCAACCGCTGCATTGGCATAATGCGCCAATTTATCATGGTCATGGAATTTAAGACTATCCGCAGGAAGACCAAGTGCTTGATGGAACTTCATACGAGCCGTTTTCCAAGCATCATACCATTCCATTTCAGTACCAGGACGAACAAAGAATTGCATTTCCATTTGTTCAAACTCACGCATTCTAAAAGTGAATTGACGCGCCACAATTTCATTACGGAACGCCTTACCAATTTGGGCTATACCAAATGGCACCTTCATACGACCACTTTTCTGAACATTCAAAAAATTCACGAAAATCCCTTGCGCCGTTTCTGGACGTAAGTAAATTGTACTTGAATCATCGGCAACGGAACCAACTTGTGTACTGAACATCAAATTGAATTGACGAACATCCGTCCAGTTCAAAGTACCCGAAACAGGGCATTTAATATTTTCAGCAATAATCAATTCACGTACTCCTGCCAAATCTTCAGCAGTTAACAAACGCCCCATTTCAGCCAAAAGAGCTTGTGCCTTTTCAGATTGTCCTTCCGCTTCCAATTGTTCCGCACGCCCTTCCAAAAGTTGATCGGCACGGTATCTTTTCTTAGAATCCTTGTTGTCGATCATTGGATCACTAAACCCATCAATATGACCAGAGGCTTTCCATGTAAGTGGATGCATAAAAATAGCAGCATCGATACCTACAATATTGTCGTTCAGCTGCGTCATGGCTTTCCACCACGCCGTTTTTAAATTATTTTTTAGTTCGACCCCGTTTTGTCCGTAATCATAAACAGCCTGTAAACCATCATAAATTTCGGAGGATGGGAATACAAAACCATATTCCTTAGCGTGTCCAACAATGTCTTGCAAGGAAGTAGCAGGTGCCTGATCCATTATATTTGTTTAATTAGCAATAATTATAAATTCAATTTAATGATCCCACTTTCAGCAGGATTGGAACAAAATTAGAAAATTTGGTGGCAATGCTTAATGTTGATTGCAAAATTTGTAACACAGAAGATAAATTTGGCGACTCCCCATAAATATTCAGTACCACTTATTTACTACAATCCTTCTAATAATCGCTCATGGTACAGTGTCAAATAGAAATTAAGGGCTAGACCGATAAAATTAAATAAATGGGTTAGATTTGAGTTTTTTTGTCTTAGTCACCAATTAGCGACATAGATATTTTTAATAAAAAACTTTATCCTGGGTGATTTTACAAATTTATTGTTCTAATGAAGATTAGTGGTTCAGAATCCGCTAAAACATAATTTCCTGCAAGAATTTAACGGTAGACGTTCGATTGTAATACTTTCCCAGCTGATAAAGTTAAATATATCTGATATGCCTCCAGATCCAGTACCCCACTATTTAAAATCAAAACAACATTACCATCTTTTAGATGGCCTTCGGGGCATCGCAGCAGTTTCTGTGGTGGTATTTCATTTTTGTGAATGGATCAATACTGATTTTAAAGAAAATTTTATAGGTCATGGTTTTCTGGCAGTTGACTTTTTCTTTTGTTTGTCAGGTTTTGTAATGGGCTACGCTTATGACAATCGGGTAAAAAAAATGGGAATTATAACATTTTTAAAAACGCGTTTCATAAGACTTCACCCCATGGTGGTTCTCGGAACGATCCTAGGATTACTGGGTTTATTGTTAGATCCTTTTGTAAACACAATTGCTTATAGTCCAACGAAGTTATTTGTCATTTTTATGGCTTCTAACCTGAGGATACCATTACCTATTCTGTAAACTCAGAAATAACCGCTTACTTTTTGTCATTATTTTAAGTGCGATATTATTGGGATACGTAAGCCAAAGAGATGGTAATTTAAGTGGAGGATGGGCAGCTTCTAATTTTTGGGTAGGCGGTGTTAGGGTATTATTTTCCTTTTCAGCCGGCTTATTAATTTACCGAGAAGAGCTAATTATTAAAAACAAAGTAGGGTTTATCCCTTTATCCATTTTGCTTATAGGTGCTTTCGTCTTTCCGTTTTTCCCTAAAAACTGGCTTTTCGAATCCGTCATCGTTATATTATATTTCCCTTTGCTCGTTTCCCTGGGCGCGGGTTCCACTATTTCTGAAAAAATAAGACCTATTTGTGAGTTTGCGGGTAATATCTCCTACCCTTTGTATATGTCACATTATGCTTTTATTTGGATATTCTCAGGCTACCTACTTTCCGTAAAACCACAAACCAACGAATTAATTGCGATTGTAACCATTGGCACCATGCTGTTAATCCTATGGGCCTGGTTTGTAATGGTGAAGTTTGATATTCCGTTAAGGAACTATTTGCGAAAGAAGCTTTTGTGATTTATACAAATTGATGGTTTCAAGCGGCCATGGTGAAAAATTCTAGACTATTGCAGCTTTTTCACCGCTTGTTTTATTACCCAGGTATAAATAAAATAGGCTAAAATTACGGCCGCCAACGAAGCATAGATATCCAGCATATCAAACACACGGTCTTTTTGAAAAATATCTCTAACTTCATTTAAAACCATTAGTAAAAATGTTACCAAACATGCCATCCAAATAGTATTCCCTATTTTATGATGGCGTAACCGATTACTAACCCATATAAATGGCATTGCAAATGCTAAACCGAAATTCGGCAGAAAACCCAAAATAAATAATACGTGCTCATTTTCATGGAAATAACTTCTTGAATATTTGGATAAATACAGCAGCATCCCTATTAAAATAAAAAAGGATAGCTTTGTATTAAGTGTATGTTTGGCGTTTTCAACCATGAATTACTGGATAGGTTAGAGTAGCAATATTCATTAGGATTTCCCTATCAAATTAACATAAAATGTTTGAGCTTTTGAATTCCAAAATCTGAATCTGAAAAAATGATTTGGAATTATTATGTTCCATTATTCTACCTATGCACTTGGCTGCTTTCCCCTTTATGTTCGCTTTGAAATCAACGATAGCTATATAGATGTTTTGGTTACTAGGTAGTTTTGCAGTTGATTAAATTCGGCTATTATTTACTTACCAAAAACGCTATCCGCGTGGTTTTCCGCTTTCTAGTTGCTAAAAAAAGTCTTCCTAAAACCATTCTCTATGGGGACTATTAGTCATCAAAATACTTCTTACACTATTCAAAACAAAAATAGAGCATACTCCGTAATCACAGCAACTTATTAAAAGAAAAACCGTCTAAGATTCACGCACCATTTAAATCCAAGCAGTCATGTTTCTAAAAGTAATTGGTCAATTAGAGGAATTCTTCGGTATTTCAAAAAAACAAGCCAAAGGAGCATTTTCAGTGATAATTCTCTGCTTGTTTCTAGTCCTTTTCCCATCGATATATAAACGATATTTATTGCCACTTTTCCCCCTTCCTGTTGAAAAAATAAATGAAAAAGCACTGGATAGTTTGGCTGCAAAATTGAACCGACAAGCGCCGCAGCAATCATTTAATGAAAACCGTGCAACTACCAAATCAACAGATACAAAACCAGTTATACATCTCAAACCTTTTGATCCCAACCTTTCCAGTATCAGCGAATTAGAAGCACTGGGCATTCCAACGTTTTTAGCCAAAAGAATTGACAAGTACCGTAGTAAAGGTGGAAAATTTAGAAAAAAAGAAGATTTACTTCATATCTACGATTTCCCCTCTGACACTTACCATCAACTGGAAAGTTATATAATGATTCCTGAAAACAAACCGAGTAGTAGCCATGATGCAGAGAAAAAAACAACCACCAATGAGCACCAATTTTCGAATATTGTGCCGAAAACGAACGAAAATAAAACCCCTTCCAAACCAACTTTATCGGCCTTTGACATTAATACTACGGATACCACGGAATTGATAAAACTAAAAGGAATAGGCAGTAAATTATCAGCTAGAATAATAAAATTCCGAGATGGGCTTGGCGGGTTTCATTCTACTGCCCAATATGAGGATATATACGGATTGGACTCTACGGCACTTGCCGAACTGTATAAATATGCCAAAATAGAATCGCCTATTCGAAAAATAAAAATCAATGAAGCCTCTGCCGAACAGCTTTTGAATCAATCGTATCTAAAAAACAAAAAATCCGTTTCGGTAATCATTAATTACCGTACACAACACGGTAATTATCAATCCATTGACGATCTAAGAAAAATCAGAATTTTGGATGAAGAAACCCTCCGAAAACTGGAACCGTATTTGGAGTTTTAACCTACCACGCTACTAAAAAACTAATAAGAAGACGATTACACAATCAAAAAAAAAGCAAGAGGAGGTAAATAAAATAACAAACGACGACACCGATATGAGTTCAAATAAAAGCGAATAGAATGTTGGTAGTAATCGATAAAGAGGTGTTTGAATATATCCAATCCGTCCATTGAAGGGACTACTAAAACAAATCAGTAGCGTCATTAAAATACCTATCTTTCGATAAACCTTAACCCATTTTTTCTAATACCTTTTCCAGTAGCACCTTAAAGCTGGCTTGTTGACTTTCCACTGCTGTATTTAGAACCAAGTCTGAATCTTTTGGAATATCAAATTTCGACCCAATACCTGTGAAGTTCATAATCTTATGGTTCCTAGCTTTTTGATACAATCCCTTAACATCACGATTTTCGCACACTTGTAAACTACAATCTAGGTACACCTCTAAATAACGTTGACCTAATATTTCCCTATTTTGTTTTCTACTAATTTCGCTAGGCGTAATAAACGAGCAGATAACGACAATTTGCTTTTGAATCAATATTTTAGCCATTTCAGCCGCCCTTCTGATATTCTCTTCCCTATCCGCCGCACTGAAACCAAGATCCCGATTGAGGCCTGAACGCACCTCGTCGCCATCCAGTGCCACTGTGGTGTAACCAAGCTTATCAAGTTCAGCTTCAAGCAGTCCAGAAAGCGTACTTTTCCCTGCGCCTGAAAGCCCCAGCAACCATACCACTAATCCCCTTTGATGCAACATATCTCTGATACCATGAATGCTAATACAACTCTCCTCAAATCCGACAAATAAAACTACCGTTAAGTAATGATTCCTTATTGTACAGAAAAGCAGTCCCGTCCAAATTCGTCAACCTACCTCCTGCACTATTCAAGATCGCATGGCCAGCTGCCGTATCCCATTCACATGTAGGACCGAGTCGTAGATATATATGTGCGCTACCTTCGGCGATTAAACAGAACTTCAGTGAACTCCCTATGGAGACCGTCTTTTGGATGGGGTACCTTGCTAGTATCTCCTCCTCCTCCTCGGAGCCATGCGACCGACTTCCAACGGCGGTCCACCCGATAGCAACTTTATCCACCATTATGGTTGTTTCTATATCATTTTCATCCATTTTTAGGGCCGCATGTACTTCGCTACCAAAATATGTAATCCCAGTTACTGGCACATAAATCAACCCTAAAACAGGTTTTCGGTGATGGATTAAGGCAATGTTGACTGTAAACTCGCCATTCCTTTTGAGGAACTCCTTGGTACCGTCGAGTGGATCCACACACCAATAATATTCCCAGTCTTTTCTTTCCTGATAGGCAATATTGCGCCCCTCTTCGGAAAGAATAGGGATATTGGGTGTGAGTCTTGCTAGCCCTTTGGCAATCACTTCATGAGAAGCCTTATCCGCTAAAGTGAGAGGCGAATTATCCGACTTCAAAATCACCTCTTTGAATAATTCAGTATTCTGATAAACCTCCAAAATAGCCTGACCTGCCTTTATGGCCAGTTCAATCAATCCTTTACTATCAATTTGTTTTAAATCCATGCTTTCCATTTTATGCTAAATTAAGAGGCTGCTAGGGGCATTCTTGACTTTATCCTATTTAACAGCTCTTCCTGCGGTTTCCTTTTCGCCAGATCATCTGGCTTTAAATTTTTTCTTGCTTCCGCCTTTCTCTCCCTATTTTCAACCTCAAATGCTGCGACTTCCGAATCTGAAAATGAATGGTTCACACTTTCCGGAAATTGCAGGTTATAACCCAGTTTCAGCAAAGTATCTCCTGCTACTTGTTCAAATATCCTAATTTCATTTTTAGGCATTTCAGCTAGAAACTTGTTCAAATTATTGGCTATGATAGGTTTCGTCACGTTTTCCCACATCACACCAGAGTCTGCAGTTGCCTTGGATTCAGAAGACTTATAAAAGCCAAGTACCCCTTCTTCAAATGGTACTTTCAAAAAATCACATAATTGCATGAAGGCCTCTTTTGGTGAAGCGAGTAAGGTTTCATAACGTAACTGAAAGACCCGTTTGGATCCCCATTTTTCAATTAATGCCAAACATTGCTCTTGCTCTCTTTTCCATTGTTGAGCTATATAATAAATATGTTTTTCCCCCACGATGGCTTTTTGAAAAGACAAAGCAACATCTCGTCCATCCCGAAACAAATGGAGGTATAATGGTTTGGTCTCAAACCTTTCCAGTGCGTCTGCATACTGAATATTACTCATGCTTTTGCAAACCCAAACCGAGGCACTTTCATGCGCTGCACGAGCTTCATATATTGCCTTGGTAATTTCTGGTAAGGAGTTCAACGCACAGTTTTCCAGAATCATTGATCGATCCAGGTTAATTCCAGTCCATGGTACCGGATTTTTTTCCACCAACTCACAAACTTCCTCAATCAACAATTTGAAGTTTGACTGAATAGACAAATCACCATAAGCTGGCAGTAACGGCATTAAACGTTCTAAAATATGAGGTGGATGTGGTGCTGAAACCGCTTTCAATTCATTCAACATCAGCCTTAATAGGTTGGATCCTGAGCGTTGGGTTCCAATCATCTGCACTGGTTGGTAATGCATAAGCAAACAATTTATAATACTAATAATCCGACGATCCCTGCCACAGGAATTATATAGGCAGGGTCAATCTTGAATTTGACAACTATGAATAGGGTTAAAACAAATATAGAACCAGAAAAGTAGGTTATTCCGTGGTTCATCATGATGGTAATAGCAGCCGAAATAATCATACCGATTATTGCGGGTCTTAACCCCTTAAATACTAAATTAATAACCACAGATTTTCGTATTCTGTTAAGAAAACGGGCACAAATAATCGTTAAAATAGCCGTGGGCGCAAATATCGAAATGGTAGCATTTAACGCTCCCACCATTCCCGCAATTTTGTAACCAATAAAAGTTGCACTAATGAATATGGGGCCGGGTGTAATCTGTCCCATCGCAATGGCATCTACAAACTGCTGGTCGCTGAGCCAATGTAAACCTTCTACAATAATTTTTTGCATGGCAGGTATAACCACATAACCACCTCCAATCTGGGTGACACTTATACCTGCAAATGTAGTAAATATAGTCTTTTGTAAATCCCAAAAATCGGTAAGGACGATATCCGAATACCGCAACAAAACTGCTACGGTCATGAGTATTAAACCTATTGGCAACAAATACCGTAAAGATTTACGAAAAAAGTAGGTTTCCGTAGAAGTCACATTTTTTACAATTTGCCCATGAAAATAATACAGATAGCCAAACATACCACTCGCAAACAAGGCTCCCAAGGTTGCCCAGTAGGTTCTGTATAGGTACATAAAAAAAATAGTGATTACCAAAACCATCACTTGCGGTATGTCCTGCACATTCTTTTTCCCCATAGAAAAGGCTACGCTCACAATAATTCCGGCAACCGCAGGTAAAACGCCAGCAAAAAAATGGTTCATGAAGGGCAGGTCCCCATATTCCAAATAGAAATGCGAGAGTACAATCATTAAAACAAAGGAAGGTATTAAAATGGCTGTAACACAAACGATGGAGCCTTTGACACCCCTTAATTTATAACCCACAAAGGATACCACATTTACGGCCATCGGGCCTGGTAAAATGGAGGCTAGAGATATCCCATCCATAATCACCTCATTGTCAATAATCTTATCCTTATCCACTACCCTTTTCTGGATCATTGCGATTAGCGCCATAAAACCTCCCCAAGAGGTAGCACCAATGCGTAGGAACGTGATAAAAAGATAGGATAAGCTTGGTTTCATTTTACGGATAGAATTTTATAACTACGGATTCGACAAATAAGGATTTACCTGTTTTCCTGAAACAAATTCGGCTCGGTAGGGCATAAAGTTACTCTTTAATAACCACAATAATCGCCCTTCCGTGTTACTAAGTACAACACTATTCGTTTTGGAGCTACATTGTAAGTAACTGTCGCTAGTAATCAGAAAGGAGCTGCCCATTCGTGCTGAATATATCTGGCTGGGCAATTTCACCTGATCTACTATTTCAGCGGTTTTATTTTTTTCATCTAATCGAAATGACAATGTGCGGGATATGGAGTGATCCGTTCCATTATCAAATACCGTTAAGTCGCCTTTAGCATTTCTGTGGGCAGCATGGGCATGGTCAAAATAGCCAGCTTTCGGAATTTTGAAATCTCCTCCCTTTCCAAACTTCCAGATTACATTTCCGGTTTTCGAATCCAATTTCCAAACTTGACCATTGTTGTAAAACGATATCAAAAAGTTTCCATCAGTATCGTATTTCAAACTATTGGCATGCATCCAATCTGCCTTTTCTTTTAAAATATTCTTTTGGCTCAACGGATCAAGCGCATCAAACAGGGACCAACTCCATACTTTCTTGCCGTTCCTATCCAAGATCATAATGCCATCGCTTTTGATGGTATCCTGCTTTGAGCCTCCAATTGCTGACAAATTCAATATTTTTTCTTCAACCGAAAGCGTGACAATTTCATTTTTATCATTCAGTATAATTTCGTGATGTATGGTTTTATCAAAATCTTTCTCTCCTTTTTTCAAACGGAATAAAGTGTCGCCTTCTAGTGACAGTTCTAAAATCTCATCCCCGTAACTGGTTGGAAATGCTTCCGTTCCTAAAATAGACAATATGGTTTTGTTGGGTGTAAAGTGGGTGGTTTTGAAACCTGTCCCATTCACTTGGTGGTACCAACGAATTTTACCTTTTACATCCACCATAAATATTATCCCTGGCGATTCTCTTCTCGAAAGCAGCGTGTATCCTTCCTGAAAAATTGATGGAACCACAGTAGAGTCTGGAGATAATACTCTAAAAACATCCTGAATCCATATTGGAAAATCGGGTGTTGAGAAATCGTAAATTCTACTAAGTTCCTGATAATCTTCCTGCTGCGTTAAAATCCGATATTCATAGGAATGTTTCGGCAACAGGTTTGTCAAAACAAAATGGTGCTTCAACGCCGATTCCGAAGCATTCGTAAATGACTTATTTAAGGAATCGCCCTTTTGCCAGTATTCGATTTGTACGGTAAGGCTGTCAGTTGTTATCAGATCCACTTGGAACCTCAACGCGTTTCGGCTCGGATTACTTTGAAAAATCGACTCGATTCTTCCATGACTCTTACAGCCAAAGAAGCCTATAAAAATCAAAAAAAGGAGTTTTGAATTTTTGATACAAATCATAAGTTGCTACAACATTTGACCTTATCACGCCTATTTTAGTAGTGCAATCGGCAGTCGGATTTCGGTTTTCCAACCCTTCCTGAAAAAGATTTTCAAACTAATTGCGGGTTTCGTCTTTTTAATCGCAAAAGTCTACCTACAAAACCAGTCGTGATAAGAGTTACTATTAAAAAATTATTTTAAGCCAAGACTTTTCATACGTTCAAAGGGCGGACCCACACAAAAAATGCAGGCAATTCGCATTTCATTGGATTGAAGCGTTTTGCCTGCAAATATGGTAAAAGAAATAAAGATTAACGACCCGAATTTTGCAGGTTCGAATTTAAATCGGCTTGTGCTTGTGGGTATGGGAAATACTTATGTTTTTCAGCAATACACTGGA
>CAXBLH010000091.1:0-14622 GCA_963976315.1 uncultured Dyadobacter sp. | reverse complement strand
GATATCAGTCCATCACCATCTACATCCCTAAATTTGCTAATTCCTTTTTCGTCAAACCCAATAAATTCTTTTAAATAGAAAGTTCCAATGGGTTCATTATTAATATAGCCATTGATGGTAGCTGAGGTAAGACCGGACCCTTGCGCATTACCGGATGGAATTACGGAGTAAGGGGAGTTTTTGACATTATTATTGATGAATGTCATATTACCGCCAATACTATATGTAAAGCCATTATTGTAGGATTGTCTGTAATTTAGCTCAAATTCAAGCCCTTGATTGATGATTTTCATATTGTCTACGTTGGTCCAAAACGTCCCCGCAGGCTGAACAGGGTCGGAAGGTATTACCTCCAGCAATATCTTTTCTGAGGTTTTGCTGAAATAGTCTACCGCACCCGTCAACGCACCACTAAATAGTGCAAAGTCAAGCCCTATGTCGGTTTGAGAAGAGACTTCCCACTGTATATTTGGGTTGGCAAGACGAGCAAATGTTGTACCAGCAGGATAAGAGCCATTGTTTGAAAACGGGTAACTGGAAGTGCCCGATACGCTTGATGTAAAAAGTGCTTGGGTAATTTTCGATGGTATTTCTTGATTTCCGGTCTGTCCCCAACCCGCACGGAGTTTTAAGTCGCTAAACGGAGTTGACTTCATAAATTCCTCTTCCGAGATTCTCCATCCAGCCGAGAAGGAAGGAAAAACACCATATTTATTATTTGCCCCAAACTTGGAAGAACCATCAATACGTACCGTGGCTGTTAGTAAGTACTTGTCTTTAAATCCATAATTTGCACGGGAAAAGAAGGACTGAAGCTCATTAATGGTGGCGTATCCACCAGGTTTGTTATTGGCCAACGTCAGCTCTTGGCCAAGTCCTGGATTATAGCGTGGCTCAATATCGGAAATTGCAAATTTGTTGATACTGTATGACCGCCCTTGTAAAAATATTTTTTGATAGGAATGTCCTACTAAGGCAGAGAAATTGTGGTTTTCTTTGTCTAATGTATATGTGAAATAATTTTCTATCAGCTTATTCGTATTTCTTACGTCAATGGTTTCCAAACGACCTAGTTGTAAAGGAACGGCATTGGGTAATGATTGAATATCGCGTGTTGAAACCGAATTGTCAATACCGAAATTGAGCTTGTACACTAAACCTTTGGCTAAATTTACCGATGGAGAGATATTTCCTATCACCCTGTTAGTAGAGGTAATGTCTTTTTCAAGAGCTAAGGTTATCAAGGGATTAGTGCCGTCTGGATATTGAAAAGGTTCTCCGTTTGCATCATAGGCCGAATAGGTCGGGATTGCACTTCCTAGGAGGCCTTGAATAGAAGGTCGAAGGTTTTTGGTATTGTTAGCATTTAAGTTTACTTCAATATTAACCTTATCATTTAATAATTTTTGGGTTAAATTAATGCGGCCATTGTACCGGTCCAAATTATTGTTTTTCAGTATACCTTGCTGTTTTTGCATGCCAAAAGATGCGTAGTAAGTCGACTTTTCGGCACCTCCACTTATCGCAATATTATGGTTTTGGGTAGTGGCTGTTCTTGATATTTCTTTTTGCCAATCAGTGTCCGAGCCCCCGTCAACCAAAGTCCCATCTAGTTTTTTAACTTCTGCACGGTATTGATCTGCATTAAAGATATCCAAAGGTCGAGCCATTTTGGAAATCCCAATACTACCCGAATAATTGACACTGGCTTGCCCTGATTTGCCTTTTTTGGTAGTTATGATAATCACACCATTTGCTCCACGAGCTCCGTAAATCGCTGTTGCAGACGCATCCTTAAGCACATCCATAGATTCTATATCCTGCGGATTTAAAAAGCTTAACGGATTGGTAGCTCCGCCGGTACTACTATTGTCAAGAGCCAAACCGTCTACCACAAACAGTGGTGTACTTCCTGTCCTAACACCACCAGGGCCACGTACCGTAATGCTAAGTTGGCCTCCGGGTTCCCCAGTGGCTGAGGTTACATTTACACCCGCCACTTTACCTTGGAATAGTTGCTCTGGTGAGTTGATAATCCCCGTGTTGAATTCTGCACTTTTTAACGACTTTACGGAACCAGTAATGTCTTTTTTAACGGTGGTCCCGTATCCCACAACCACTACTTCCGACAATTCTGATATGGATTCTTTTAAGGTAATCACCAGCGACTGACTGTTTCCCTCCGTAAGGATGTAATTGCTGATATTTTGTTTTTCAAAACCAATGAAACTAAAATCGATGTTATAGCTGGATCCTGTTTGAAGCCCATCAATTATAAAAGCACCGTTTATATCGGTAGTAGTTCCTTGCTTATTTGATCCATTAGCATTACTGATCAATACCGTTACTCCTGGAATACCTTCTGAATTGGATGATACCACTTTTCCTTTTAGGGATATCTCCTTGTTTACTGGTTGTGATGAAATTGCACTAATTCTGGAATGTGCAATAATCGGGGATGAATTTGCAGTCAAATTTAGCAACATTATTGCCAAAGAAGCACAAATTTTTAATCTCCCTGAGCCCATCGATTGAGTCAAAGATTTTGTCATAAATTGTTTTGTTTGAAATTGATTTTAATAGAAAGTCTGCCGAATTTTCATTGTTGAATACAAGAATAAGAATTGTACGAATAGAATAAAAAATATAAATGATAAAATATTCTATGCAAACGTTTGAATAAATTATGCAAACGTTTGCATGATTTATTCAAAATCGAAGTAGTTTATTTGGTTGATAGATTTAGGGAAACGGGGCGTGTAACTCATGGTTGATAAATCTATTTTTTTATCAAAGGTGGCGGCAAATTGTGAACTGAGCGTGAAGTGGGAATTATGAAGTAATTATATTTTAGATTGTAATAAAAAAGGAATTAAAACCCATTTATAAACCATGGTTTTAATTCCTTTGTTATTAGTACTATTTTAATTTTTATACAAAGTGGATCGAAGGGATAAGATGGGAATCTATTCTTCGAGTAATTCTGATATTTTTAAATCCAAACGTAGTAATGCGTTATTGGGATCTGAACCAAAAATAGAATAGGCCAAATTTCCAAATTGATCCACCAATAACCAGTGCGGAGTACCACCTGCCTGGAATAACTTAAAAGAGGACATTTCATTTTGATCCCGGAAATAGGGGAATCGGATAAAAAACTCCTCCTTAGCACTGATCAATTTTTGGTCAGATAAAGGGATACCTTCAAAACTACTGTGAATGCCAAGGACTGAAATATTCTCCCCTTTTTCTACCACCATCCTATTTGCGAAAGGAAGGGCTCTTCCCAAACAACCAGGACATCCCAAATTAAATATTACTATCAACAATGGTTTTCCCAGATACGTTTTAAGGTCTGGGATTTTTTCGTTGGTGAGTGGAGCAAGTTTCCAGTTTGGTAATGGTGCCCCCAGTTCTACAGTAGCATCTATCATATTATTCACTTCATTATTAAGCGTTATTCTCTCATATCGTGGTTGTGCTGATGTTGTAATCTACGTATGGTAATGGTTTTAAAACTGTACTGGATGAGGTACCCCAGTGCTATAAGTACTAAAATAACCCCGAGCAGCAAGATAATCTTTGGATAATAGTCATCCATATCATCGGGAAAAACAGCCCCAAATATTCCTGCTAAAACAAAGCATGCCGCAGAAGTATATAATAACGTAGCCGCCTTGGTAAGCCGACCTAATTGTATGATTTTTTTATCTGATATTGCATGCTGAAAATCATCACACTTTTTGGCAAGTAGCATCCCGATTTCTCCACTTAATGTCATCATTTGACCGGTGGTGGATAATATCAGCATTCCGATGCCGGGTAAAATTGTTATTGGTATATACCACTCCATTTTATTCATTTTTAATTCTCAATATAAGGAGTTTCCCCTTGTGCTAATTTTAACCGTGTCCAAACATTCATATTAATGATGATCGCTGCGATTTCGGCAATTTCTTGAATACTATAATATTGGGCTAGCTTGTCGTGGTATGCTTGGAAGTTTTTGTCGGTTCCCACCGTCAGTACATCACAATAGGAGAGGGCTGTTTTTTCTTTTTCATCAAATAGTTCACTATTCCAGTATGAACTTATATTGTCTACCTTACCTTCATGGATTCCAATTTCGCGCGCGGTTTTAGAATGCAGTATAATACAATAAGCACATTCGTTTTTTTGGGCTACTCTTAATCGAAGTAATTGCGCTAATTTTTGGTCCAAATCCAAAGCAGCGGTATACCCAAAGGCTTTTGCCATCGTTTTCGCTAGGTCATGAAAAGGAGTGGTATCAGGGTCGAATCGTATATTCTTAAATTTAATTTCCATTTAGTAGCTTGTTAATGATTTGTAATTGCACAAATAAAAGCTACTAATAGTTAAAAACACTATTTTTAAAGGTGTTTTTATTCTTTTTTTTAGAAATTGTATAGAAATTTCAAGGTTTTTCGATAACTCCGTAGAAGTCTCTTTTTTTAGTACAACAGGTGTTTAAGATTCCTTGCGTAATATTTCTAAGGGCGACTTATAAAGTATCGACCTGCTGTTTAGCAATCCTATTAATACGGTTAAACTAGTAATTACAAGGAAAATTCCAAGGAGTGGAATTAAATTGGGCTCAAAGGGTGCTTCAAAATTAAATTTAGCTAATGCCCAGCTGCCTACCAAAGAAATCAAAATTCCAGTTAATGATGCCATCATACCCAGGAATAAATACTCCATGGCGGTGATTGCAAAAATCTGTTTTTTACTGGCTCCCATTGTACGGAGTAGTACGCTTTCTTGTAGGCGCTGGTACTTACTTATAAGCACAGAGGCAATCAGCACTATAATGCCTGTTATAATACTAAATCCTCCCATGAACTGAATTACAAATCCGATTTTCGTGAATAATTCATCCAAAATTTTAAGTACCAAAGCGAGATCAATGATGGATATATTTGGAAAATTGGTAACAACATCACGTTGGAAGTTCGCCGAAATTTCAGGACCGGGGACATGGGTAAGCATTACAAGAAACTGCGGAGCCTCTTCCAGAATTCCGTTTGGAAACAATACCAAAAAATTGGTTTGTACTTCTCCCCAGTTTACATCTCTAAAACTAGCTACTTTGGTTTGTAAAATGCTTCCTTGTACGTTGAAGTCAAGGGTGTCTCCCAATTGTATTTTTCCTCTATTGGCAAATCCTTTTTCGATAGAAATTGGCGTTAAAGTTCCTTTGCTATCGTCCTTGCCAATCCACTTTCCATCGGTAATTTTTTCCGAACTAGTTAGGGTGTCTCGAAAGGTGACCCGGTACTCTCTACCAAATATTCTTGAAGAACGGTTGTCTGTGGTGTCGGCAATATAATGGGCTGCGGTTCTACCATTAATACTTTCTAAGCGCATATTTACAATGGGAACCGTTTGGTTTACCTTGATATTGTGCTTTTTTGCCAATGCTAAAACGGCTTCTTTTTGATGCGATTGTATGTCAAAAAGGACAATATTAGGTTGGTTATCACTGGTAGATAATTTAACTCGTGTTAATAGTAGGTCTTGTGTAAGGTATAGCGTACTCATTAAGCAGGTAGCCAGTCCGATAGAAACTATTAAAATTGCCGTTTGGTTATTGGGGCGGTATAAATTAGAAAGTCCTTGGCGCGATAAATAATTCCAACTGGATGGGAAAAACCTTCTCACCATTTTCATGAGTAATAATGCGATACCATACAGTAACCCAAAAGCTCCCAGTATAGCAGCCGTAAAAATGGCAGCAGTAATCGCACTGGGCATTTGGTAATAGGAAAATCCAAAGATAAATAAAACGATGCATCCATAAACTAACCAGATCAAAGGGTCATGGTTTGAAAGGAATTCGTCTACCGAGTTTCTTAAAACATTAAGCGGAGAAATTTTGCGAATGGAGAGCAAGGGTGGCAAGGCAAAAAGCAACGAGATAAGCACACCTACAAAAATCCCTTGGGAAATGGAAATCCACGAAATGGCAGTTACTAAGTCAAAAGGTAGGAAATCTTGAATCAAAATCGGTAAATATTGCTGGATCAAGGTACCTAATAGGGCACCCAACACGGATCCAAGGATTCCAATCGCCAATATTTGCAATAAATAGATCAAAAATGCTTCTGCCGGTTTTACTCCTAAACAGCGCAGGATAGCAATAGAATTAATCTTTTCGCGGATATAGATATGAATGGCACTTGCCACTCCAATACAGCCTAAAAGTAGGGCCACAAAGCCCACTAAACCCAAAAACCGGGTTAAATCGCGAAATGACCGTCCGGTATCTTCTTTTTGCTTCTGAATGGTTTTATAGTCGAGATCAGCCAGTTCGAACCTGTTTTCTAACGCGGTTGTCATGGCCTCTACATCCTTGCTACTGTCAAATTTGTAGAAATATCGATAAGCAACCCGACTACCTTTTTGCATTAATCCCGTTTGATCGAGATATTTCATAGGAATGTAAACCGACGGGGCAACTGTACTGGTTAAGCCATTTTGACCGGGAGCTTTTTCCAAAATACCCGCTATCAAAAAGGTTACCTCTCCAATCCGAATAGAATCGCCGACTTGCGCCTTGTACTGTAACATTAAGGTTTGGTCTACCAATGCTTCCTTTTTATCCCTAAAAGTTTCACCCGCCGTAAGTGGTACTGTCTCCAAAGAACCATAATAAGGATAGGCACCTTTCAAGGCTTTTACCTGTGCAAGCCTATTTCCTCCACTTTTTACAAAGTACACCATGGAGGCAAAACTCCTTTCTTCGGAATAGTGCTTCCCCAGAGAGTCCAACAAGAATTTGGTATCACCCTTCGCTTCCTGATTGGCAGAAAGTGCCAAATCGGCCCCTAAGAGCGTAGCAGCCTGGTTGTCAATATTAGTGTTCAAATTATCTCCAAGCGAGTAAATGGCCACAAGCGCTGCAATCCCAAGGACGATTGACGAAATAAATAGAAACAGACGTGATCGGTTCTTACGACTGTCTCGCCAGGCCATTTTTAACAACCAGTTTATTTTATTGATATTGAAATTCATAACGTTCCTTTGGAAATAATAGGGTTACTGTTTGGGAGAATCAGCCGGTGATTTGGTCAGAAACGAGATGCCCTCCTTTAATTCTAAGAATTCTTTGCGTTTGAGCGGCTAGGTCAAGGTCATGCGTTACCAGTACTAGCGTAGTACCCGCTTCCTTGTTCAATTCAAATAGCAACTTTACCACTTTTTCGCTCGTTTCAGCATCCAGATTTCCCGTTGGCTCGTCCGCAAATAGTATGCTTGGACTGTTTGAAAAAGCCCGTGCTAAGGAAATTCTTTGCTGTTCACCTCCGCTTAACTGGGTAGGGTAATGATGACTTCTGCTGGCCAGGCCCACTTTATCAAGTAATTCCATGGATCTGGTTTTAATATTTTTTTCGCCCCGAAGTTCCAGAGGTACCATTACATTTTCTAAGGCAGTGAGGGTGGGTAGCAATTGGAAGTTTTGGAAGATAAAACCAATATATCGGTTTCTAATGGCTGCCAACTGATCTTCGTTCAGACTATTCAGGTTATTTCCTTGCAATGCCACTGCACCTGTGGTAGATTTGTCTAGTCCGGCACAAATGCCGAGCAAGGTCGTTTTCCCGCTTCCAGATGGCCCAACTATACTAATGGTAGAACCATGCGCAACATCAAAACTGATATTATTTAATACTTGTAGACTGGCGTTGCCACTTTTATAGGTTTTACTTACACTATTTAAACTTAAAATGCTGCTCATGCAATAATATATTAAGGATTATAGGTCCGATTTGATTTTGCCAACTCTATTTAACTATTTTTGGTTCTTAAACCATCACGTTTTGAAACTATTTTGTTATAGGTGGTGAATAAGTATGGATCAATGGCGACGACTAAGAGCCTGTTTAAATTTTAAACTATGAATAAAAAGTTAAAAACGATATTTCTATCCAAATGGGTATGGGTTATTTCCATTTCTATTTGCTTAGCCGCATGTGGAAGTAGTGAGCAGTCGGCAGAATCTCAAACAAGTGATGGCGATATAACGGACAGTATAGAAGTACAGGAAGTGCGGAATATTGTATTTTTTGGAAACAGCCTTACTGCTGGTTATGGACTCGACGACCCTTCCCTTGCTTTTGCTGGACTGATCCAAACCAAATTAGATTCCTTAGGATACCCCTACAAAGTGATCAATGCAGGAGTAAGTGGGGAAACCACGGCCGGGGGCAATAGCAGGATTGAATGGATACTCAAACAACCCATGGATATCTTTATTTTGGAATTGGGTGGTAATGATGGTTTACGTGGTATTCCAGTTTCCGAAACGGAGCGGAATCTACAAGAAATATTAGATAAGGTTCATGCCAAATATCCGGATGCAAAAAGGATACTGGCAGGAATGCAAATTCCGCCTAATTTGGGACAAGAATATACCTCTGAATTTCGGGAATTATATCCTGAAATAGCAAAAAGGAATAATATTGATTTGATTCCCTTTTTATTAGATAAAGTAGGCGGTGAATCCAACTTGAATTTGCCGGATGGTATACACCCTAATGTTGCAGGGCACAAAATTGTAGCGGAAAATGTTTGGAAAATTTTACAGCCTCTATTAGAAAAAGAGTAGCTATTTTTTATGGATGGTTAAAGATTCTATTTTTCATCCATGTTGAGTTCAAAAGGAGCCCAAGTAGCTACACAAAAAATCCTTCCCATAATTTTGAGAAGGACTTATTTGATATTTAGGAATGAAGCGTAAGGATAAATTGGTTTTTAATATTTGATAGGAATACTTACAGCACCCGGTCGCCTCTTATAAGACGTAAAATGACGGCAACAACTGCAATTACCAAAAGTACATGAATAATGTTTCCTAGTCCGAAACTAGCGAATCCGAAATAGCCAATTAGCCAAAGAATGACCAGGATAACAGCTATTGTATAAAGAAGATTTCCCATAATAAAGATTGAATTAGTTGATATTGGTACCTATCTACAAATTAAATGCCAACTCAAAAAAATGGGTTATTTAGGACATTTTGAGTGAATAATCAGAATATTCGCTTAATAGTGACGATTAAATGCAATAACTTGTAGCGTTTTAGAAACATATACGAATTAACACTTCTCTAATGATGAGGAAATTTATTAGGGAAAAGGTCAATTTTGCAGTTTAAAAAGTAGCTATTTTAATATATAGACCACCAAATGAGGTATTTAATTATACTTATATTTTTTGCGCTTCTTCAGATAAATGCTTTTAGCCAATTACAGCCTAGTACTGAGTTGCCAAATATTTTGCGTTTTGAAAATGGTAAGGAAGTCAAAAAAATAAAAAATTGGCCAGATCGTCGGCAAGAAATTTTGGATATCATGACCAACAATATGTATGGATCATCCCCAAAGCTAAAACCAGCGGATGTAAGTTTCAATGTTTTTGAGGAAGATACTAAAGCCTTGAATGGGCTCGCCACACGGAAACAAATAGCTATAACCATAAGGCACGAAGGTAAAAGCGCCACTTTTGACATGTTATTATATGTCCCTAACCACCTTAAAAAGTCGGCACCAGCTATTATTGGTCTTAATTTTTCTGGTAACCACAGTGTTATCAATGATCCCCAAATAAAACTGACCGGCGCTTTTGTTGAATCCGGTAAAAACTCGGATTGTGTAGTGAACAACCAAGCAACAGAGGCTTGTCGAGGTAAGAATGCTGGGCTTTGGCCCATTAAAGAAATACTCACAAAAGGCTATGCAATTGCTACCATTTATCGTGAGGAAGTAGCATCCGATCGTAAGGAAACAGCATTTCAAACAGGTATCCATGCCATTTACCCTGAATACCAAAACCGTCCCGATAATTTTGCTACTGTAGCTGCTTGGGCGTGGGCTCTGAGCCGAGGAATGGATTATTTGGAAACAGACCCATCCATTAATACAAAAAAAGTAACCGTTTTTGGTTTTTCACGGCTTGGTAAAGCTGCGTTGTGGGCTGGAGCCACGGATCAGCGTTTTGCTGCTGTTATTAGTAATGAGTCGGGAGCAGGAGGCGGAAAACAGTTTCGCAGGCATATTGGAGAGGATATTAACCGACTTTGTACCGTATTTCCACATTGGTTTTCTGAGTCTTTTCAGGGATATAAAAATCAAGACGAAACTTTGCCTTTTGACCAACATTTTGTTTTGGCATTAATAGCACCACGGCCGGTATATCTGGGCACTGCAGTAGAGGATAAAAATTCTGATCCAGAAGGCGAGTTTACAACAGCCTTGGAGGCAGACGGCGTATATAAATTTTTGGGAACAACTGGTTTTCCTGGTATAACTTTCCCAGCATTAAATCAACCACAAGTAGGGCAAATTGGCTTTCATGTTCGTCCCGGAGGCCACTCCGTTAAGCCGTACGATTGGGAGCAATATCTTCAATTTTTGAATACTAAACTTTTAAACAATTAAACATAACTTTTTCACTATTTTCAATTTTATTAAATGAGTCAAAATACTACAGCTACAACTGCGGCTAAATTTACAGACAAAAAATATTTGGTAACGCTTGTCTTCGTTACCTCCCTTTTTATGTTTTGGGGAATTGCGATCACAATGGGTGACGTTTTGAACAAACATTTTCAGCATGTATTGAGCCTTACCAAAACGCAATCGGCTTTTGTACAATTTGCCATATTCGGGGCTTATTTTGTGATGGGTATTCCTGCAGGTTTATTTATGAAGCGCTTTGGGTATAAAAATGGGGTACTATTAGGATTGACGCTATTTGCGTCGGGTGCCTTCTTGTTTGTTCCGGCGGCAGCTTCTGCTTCCTTTACTTATTTTGGTATCGCACTATTTATTTTAGGTTGTGGATTGTCTACGCTTGAAACAGTGGCTCATCCATTTGTAGCCTCTTTGGGAGATCAGCGCACAAGTGATCAACGGATCAATTTTGCTCAGGGATTCAACGCCATCGGTGCTATGCTAGGGCCATATATTGGCTCTCAATTATTATTAAAAAACAATGTAGTTGGCAGTACGGATCTTACTTCAGTAAAAATGCTTTACATTGGAATTGGTAGTGTAATAGCCATTATTGCACTTTGTTTTGCTTTTGTAAAAGTGCCAAGTTTGATTGACCCACATGCTGAAGACCATCCAGAACAAGCCAACATCGATAAGGCTCCTGGAAAATCGCTTTTCGCACACCGTCATTTCCGCTGGGCTGTAATTGCTCAGTTTTTTAATGTTGCCGCACAATCAGGGACATGGGCGTTCTTTATCAATTACGGTCATGAAAAAATGGGATTTACGGATGAAGTAGCAGGTAATTATCTTGTACTTTTTATGGGTTTAATGCTTTTAGGTCGTTTTATTGGAACCTTCCTGATGAAATTTATCCAGCCACCAACATTACTTGCCATTTTTGCAGCATGTAATATTCTTTGCTGTATTATTATTGCTCAAAGCTTTGGAGTCGTTTCGTTTGTTGCTTTATTGGCACTTAACTTCTTTTTTAGTATTATGTTCCCTACGATTTTTAGTTTAGGACTAAAAAATCTGGGTAAACATACACAACAAGCGTCTTCATTTATATCAATGGGTGTAGTAGGTGGCGCTTTGTTTCCATTTGCAATGGGCTATGTAGCTGAAACCAACGTGGCTCACGCTTATTATTTACCTATTATTTGCTACTTTGTGATTTTCCTTTTTGGATCCAAATTTTATAAAGTACGTTGATATTTAATATTTTTTAAGACCAATTGAATTGAATACTATGAAACTTTGGGGGATAGATCTAGGAGGTACCAAAATCGAATGTGCGGTTTTAGACTCAGAAAATAATATGGCAGTATTAGCTCGTAAAAGGGTGCCTACTGAATCCGTAAAAGGGTATGAGCATATACTTTCTCAGATTAAAAAGCTGATTGACCAAGTGGCCGAAGAAATAGGGGAGCAGCCTACAAAAGTGGGTTTTGCAACACCAGGTGTTCTGGAACCAAAATCACAGTTGATGAAAAACTCTAATACCATTTGTTTGAATGGTATGCCAATGGGTAAAGATTTGGAAGCCAAACTAGGCGTGCCGGTAAAGCTAGCGAATGATGCCAACTGCTTTGCATTAGCAGAAGCCTTGCTAGGTTCGGGAAAAGATTACCCTGATGCGGAAGTAGTTTTTGGTGTAATCATGGGAACTGGAGTTGGTGGTGGCTTAGTGGTTCACAACAAGGTAATCACAGGGCATCATGGCATTGGTGGCGAATGGGGGCATAACATACTCGAAGAAGATGGTCATGAATGTTATTGTGGTAAATCCGGATGTGTGGAGCAGGTTATTTCGGGAACAGCGTTAGAACGCTTTTATCACGAGCAAAGTGGCCACAAGGATAATCTGAAAGTGATTCTAGCTGATTATCAAAAAGGGGGTAATGTGCATGCAGATGCTACCATTGAAAGACTTTTGGAATACTATGGTCGCGCAATATCAACTTTAATTAATGTCTTGGATCCAGATTTGATCGTTATTGGCGGTGGTGTTGGTAACATCGATTTGCTATATAACAAAGGATTTGAACGTATCAAGAAGTATATTTTCAATAAGGGTATTGTGACTACACCCATCGTTAAACCAAAATTAGGGGATAGCGCAGGCGTATTTGGAGCGGCTTTATTATAGGTGTCCACAATTTTATAATAGAAATGCGGTTAGGGTTTAGGCCTTAACCGCATTTTTATTTGCTCTAAATGGTATGCGCCTCAATTATTAGCAAAATAAAAAAAGGCAATGATCGCTAAAATGGCTAACACGATGGCAACGCCGATTTTGACTTTGTTCAATGGTTTGATACCATGAATTCTTCCGGTTTGCCCATTTATTATAAAATGATAGCTTTTACCTTTGAATAAATAGGTACATATCCAAATTGGTAAAATGATCAGTTTGAAAGTTTCACTTGAAAAATTAGATTCAACTTGTAAATTCCTATAGGTATCTTGTGTTAAAAAACCTGCGGACATGCCCTGAATTTGTTTCGACATGTATTCCTTTGCCGTTTGGTAGCATTGCTCCACGCTTTTTTCGTAGCTTTTGGCTTGCCAGCCTAAAATGTACTTTTCGTTCAAGGGTTTTAATGCCTGTAATTGATAAGGATACACTTGCGATACATAGTCTTGAGTTAAACTCTCGTTTCCTGAGATGAGTACGTCATCAAAAAAGTGTTTGAAGTTCCCTTGGCGATACGTCCAACTGGTTCTTCTTACGCTTCTAGAAACACGATTTCCCTTTGCATCGGTATGCCATTCCTGTTCATAGTAGTACCTGCCCGACTCCCCTGACCAGCGATTTTCTGTTTGCGCATCGAAAGTCCAAAATGGTACATAATGTCCCTCCAAATTATCGGCAATGGACATCGATTTTAAATCGGAATCATACCAGAACCCTTTCGAAATCCATTTGGTAAAAACCCCTTCTGCCTCCTCGTTTGAAATCGAAAATGGGATGATGGACGAAGGTGCTATGGGATTATGGTCATAAGCTTCCGAGTTCATGGCATTGTTACCACAATTCTGACATTCAAAAAACACCTCATTGTCATTAATCGAAGTCGATTGGCCGCATTTCTTGCATACGTAATTTATACGTTCAACGGCCCTTTTAGGTGCTTTGAACCATTTGCGCAATTCAGTTATTGGCGTTTCATCTATAACCTGGGTACTCGTTTCAATTGGAAATCTTGAGTTACAATGGGAGCATTTCAATTGTACCGATTCTGAATCAAAGTTGAGCTCTGAACCACAATTCGGACAAGGGAATTCTTGAATTTCAGCCATTTTATGTGCTTATAGCTTGCTTAAAATATCTTTCTTTTTAGCCGCGAATTCTTCGTCGGTGATAATACCTTGGTTTTTTAGTTCTCCCAATTGTTTTAATAGGTCGAGTAATTGGGTTTTGTTTTCCGAACTATTGGCGCTCGTCTGGTTGGATTGTCCCAATATATTGGTTAGCAAGACTCCAGCACCTAATCCGCCCATATTGGCAGCACCGTCGTTGTCCGCGAGTTTTTCAAGGGCAATACCACCTTGTAATTTAGTAAAATCATTCAAATCGCCTTTTAAAAGGTTCAGCTCGGTTTTCTTGTCAATTATTTTTTCAACCTCTTCTGGCAACGAAACACTTTCGATAAAGAATTTTTCAAGTTGTATTCCATAAGAATCAAATTCCAATTGAAGAATTGGTGCTATTTTTTGAGAAACTTCCGTAAAGTTGGAAGCTAATTCAAAAACAGTGATACGCGCTTCTGCCAAACTTTCAGCAAGTCTGCTGGCGACAATCGCTTTTAAGCTATCCTCCACCTGACTTATTTTGATAAACGGTTGTGTACCTGAAAATCTACTAATGAACAGCCTGGGGTCTTTTATTGAAATTGAGAAATTGCCAAAAGATTTCAGTCTGATGGGTCCGAGTTCACTGTCTTTTAGCATAATTGGACTAGCCGTTCCCCATTTTAGGTTTGTGAACTCCTTGGTATTGACATAATAAATATCAACCTTAAAAGGAGATTCGAACCCGTATTTCCACGATGATAAAGTCGTGATAATAGGCATGTTACTCGTTGACAAAGTATGCAAGCCA
>CAXBLH010000090.1:0-14757 GCA_963976315.1 uncultured Dyadobacter sp. | reverse complement strand
ATTGCCTTCTCAATTTCATCAGGACTGGAATCTTTCAAGAGGTATCCCTGTACCCCTTTTTCAAGCATATGTATCACAAAGCGATCCTCGTTATACATGGATACTACAATTATTTTTAAACCCGGGTATCTTTCTAGGGCCTGTTCCGTAGCCTGAATACCATCCATGACAGGCATTTGTAAATCCATGAAAATAATATCTGGGACCGTTTCTTCGAGTTTATCCAGAAGTTCTTGTCCGTTGCCTGCTTCGAGTATAAATTGGTACTGTGGATTCCCACTCAGCATCGAAATAAATCCTTTACGGAAAAGTTCGTGATCGTCGGCAATTCCTAATTTTACGATTTCCATTATAGTTGTATTTATTTCACTTAACCTTTGAATTTAAATCAATGTTTAGATTGATTCTTTTTTTTAGAGTAGGGGTGTAGGGTTCCTGGTGATGATTCTTTTGTTGGATTAAATGGGATTCTTACAGTTGCTTTGGAGCCACCAGCGGCAGGAGTTGTGTAGGAGATTATACCGTTTACGACGGTTAACCGACTTTCAATTCCAAGTAATCCCAAACCTACTTGGTTTTCGACTTTTAATTGTTCAGGATTAAATCCAACCCCATTATCAGTTACCATTAAGTTGATGAATGCATCGTCGAGAAATAAACCAATTTCGATGAAATCACAGTGTGCGTGTTTTATTGCATTGTTTACAAGTTCCTGCATGATCCGGAATAGTGTAAGTTCGACCTTGGTGTGTTGCCTTGGGATATCATCTCCATTAAAATTAAAAGTGATATTAATGGGGATGCTTGGTTCTAATCTATTTATAAATTCAGAAATGGCATCTGAAATTCCAAATCTTTCTAAGGTCGTGGGTACTAAATCTCGTGTAATTCTTCGGACATGTATAATGGTTTCTTCCACGAGCGACTGTGATTTTTGTATTATCAACGAATCTTTTTCATCCAAAACGGGAACGATCTTGGAGAGCTGGTTGATGCTCAGCTTGGTCAAGGAAAGCATAGTGCCAATGTCATCATGTAAATCTTGAGCTATTCTGCGACGTTCTGTTTCCGCCGAACTGAGTGCTGTTTCTAATAGTTTACGATGGTGGTTTTTTTCTATTTCGTTGAGTTTTGTTTCTTCTTCAAATCTTCTTTTTTGATATAACATCACAAATGAAATTACAAAAAATGCCATCATGAGCATAGCGCCAGTTGCGACCAAAATAGCAAATTTTAAATCTTCAGTGTCTTGCATAATTACTAGGCCGGAAATTTAAGAATCCTATACTAAATATAATGAGGTATATAATTTCAAAAATATAAGATAAATACACCGCAAAACCAATAGACAAGGGGTTGTACCATTTTTCGGTGTAATGCAGCACTGGAGCTATAAATACGAAACTCGAGTAATAAATCAATAATCCACAACAAATCCAAAAGAATGTGGAATGTAGCAGATTTGGTATTTTCATGGAATGTAAAAGCTCATAAAAATAAAGTAGTACCCACAGGATCATCAATACACATTGTATGGTAGAGGTATAATTCACCATGGAGTGATTGTGTAAATCGCCAAGGTTTTCATTGGCCTTCACCACATCCCATACCCATACAATGGGGAATAGTAAAATACTGACAATAATTATTTTCCGGGTTTTGGGGGACTCAATTTTAAATGCAAAAACGGCTGCAAGAAGGCAATATGACACTAATACGCCGATATTATAAACCAAAAGATTGTTGGATTTATTGGATGCCATATGAAACATCAATAAATCAATTATTAGCTTTATAACTAAAAAGACAGTGATTAACAGGTACGGTGTAACAAGGTATGCTTTTCGCTTTATTATAATTATCAGCGGTAAAAGGGTGATAAATACGGGAAGACATTGTATTGGATGTCTAAGGAGTAACGATATATAATTATCAAGCATACAATATGTAAAAGTTTAATGGGAGCTAAGCTCCCATCGACATCCGTTCCGATTACGCTGCTCTTAAAGCAAAAAAGCTCCTTGCAATGTAAATTTTAGCACCACTGTGGACACGTGGGGCCGTCTCCCATACCACCACCATCTTCATCCGAATCACCGTCTTTATGGCCCGGAGCCGTTTTGCCACCCATCAAGTTATTTCCTTCAGCATCTACGGGAATGATAATGATGCGTGGTGTTGGTTTTCCGCTTGCATCTTCAACCGGTTCTTTACCACCTCTATCTTCATTTCTGTTACCGTAAAAAACACGGAAACCGACTGGTTCTCCACCACACTTTTCTAATAATTTTTTGAAAGTTTCTAAGCCAAAAAATTCTGACTCGATAAAATGGTGGCCATTTTTTTCTTGGTCTTTTCCATGTTTTTTATGGCTTTCTCTTAATTTTTTAATTTGGCTTGAAGGGATAATAGAACCTTCATTTCCAGTGTATTTTGGCATAACTTTATTCGTTAAAGGTTAAAAGTGAATAAGGATTTCGAATAAAAATACGACTAAGTAAAAGGGCTTCCAAATTGTTTATTTATTATTTATTAAACGGTAATTTACGTAAGTGTTTGACTGTTAGTGTCGTAATGTTTTATTGTTAAAAAAAACACGTAGAATTACTTATTGATTTAGGCAAGTTTACCTAAATTGAAATTTGATATTTTTCTTCTAATAGCCTTACCTATTTTCAAATGAAGCCGATAATCACCATCGAATATTGCCCCAAGTGTAACTGGATGCTCCGAGCGACATGGATCGCTCAGGAGATTCTTTCAACTTTTGCCGAGGAGATTGGCTCAGTTTCGTTAATTCCGTCGGAATCGGCAGGTCGTTATGAAATCAAGATAAATGAGGTGCTAATCTGGGATAGAAAAGTGGAGGGCGGATTCCCGAGTCCGAAGGAACTCAAGCAACGTATTAGAGATATTATTTCTCCAAATCGTAATTTGGGACATATTGATCGTTCTTAGTTTAGATGTGGTTCGGTACTGGGAGGTACCTGTGGTACTTTCGTTGTAGCAGGCTACTAAAAAAAGGAGGTATGGAGAAAGATGTTGTGTAACTAAGAGTTGCAAAATATAATATTTCATTTCATTCGTTTTGGTTATCCCTATGTTATTTCTTGAAATTTAGGCGGTCAAAAAATTGGAATTTTAAACATCTTGATTATCTACATTTTTTAGTACTGTTTGTTACTTATTTTCTTAAAAATCCTCCTAGAAGAAATACGGGATTTTCAATTTTTTCTAAAAAAAGCAATTGTGAGTAAGATTTAGCTTTTGAGAAACGTATCTTAGTATTAAATTTGAAGCATACTCTCCAATTTGTACAACGTTATGAAGAAATCAAATATCTTCGCCTATATTGAGTTATCAAAATTAGTCGAAGAGCTTAATGGAATCCAAGAATCTGAGAACCTAAAGCAAAAATTAAAATCGCAATCTGCCTATTTCTCGATATTGGAAAGTCGTTATTTTTCGGATCCCTTGGTTCCAATATGGGAAGAAATAGTCAATTTAACCAGAAAGAAAGAGGCTATTATGGATGAAAATGGCAAGCTAATCATTAACGCAATTAATAATACATTTGACCATTATTCCAATCAAGATTGCAAAGCATTAACCAAAAAAATTCATGAACTATTCCAGAAAGTAGAGAAAGAATATTTATGATTTAACTAATGCGAGCATGTCCTGAATTTCAGATTAGACAAGACATGCTCATTTTTTGGGGTTAATTTACGGTTGCACCGTTCC
Organism: uncultured Dyadobacter sp.; assembly: GCA_963976315.1. Lineage (GTDB taxonomy): Bacteria > Bacteroidota > Bacteroidia > Cytophagales > Spirosomataceae > Dyadobacter. The sequence continues at coordinate 11,013 of CAXBLH010000090.1, read as the reverse complement.
AGACATCTTTTGAGGGTTGCAAGAAAGCTAAACTTCCATCTCTATCTTCGGCCATCAAAATCATTCCTTGGCTTTCCATGCCCATCATTTTTCTAGGTGCCAAATTTGCTAGATAGAGTACTTTTTTACCAATAATTTCTTCTGGTGAAAAGTGTTCCGATATTCCACTTAGAACGGTTCGGTTTTCCAGACCTATGTTGACTATTATCTTCAATAGTTTTTTGCTTTTCGGAACAGCTTCAGCCTCGGTGATTGTGGCAATTCGGATATCCATTCCTGCGAAATCATCGAATTTTATTTCAGGTTTTACAGGTGTAACTACTTTACTTTCAAGTTCATTTTGCTTTTTTGCATCATGTAATTTTTGAATCTGTTTTTGAATTACAGAGTCCTCTATTTTTTCAAATAGCAAGCTGGCAACTCCTATTTCCTGACCGGACTGAACTAAGTCTGCCTTACCCGCATCCTGCCATTTTGTATTTTTAATTCCTAATTGATTATAGAGTTTTTCGGCAGTAAAAGGTAGTATCGGTTCAGACACTATAGCTAATGTGGCAGAGATTTGAAGCGCAATGTTTAGTATCGTATTTACACGTTCAGGGTCTGTCTTGATTACATGCCAAGGTTGCGTTTCTGCCAGGTATTTGTTGCCGGTACGTGCCAAGTCCATGATCAGAGTTAAAGCCTCTCTAAAGCGGTAGTTTTCCATAGAATCGGCTATTTTATCAGGGAATTCTGAAATGTCCTTTAAAACTGCGAGGTCTATGTCTTCTAAATTGGATTTTTCGGGGACGGCCCCATTGCAAAACTTCTGAGTTAGCACCACTGCACGGTTTATGAAATTACCATAAATTCCTACTAACTCACTGTTATTACGTGTTTGGAAGTCTTTCCATGTGAATTCACTGTCTTTTGTTTCGGGGGCATTAGCGGCCAAAACATAGCGAAGTACATCCTGTTTTTCAGGGAATTCTTCCAAGTATTCATGGAGCCAAACTGCCCAATTTCTTGATGTAGATATTTTATCGCCTTCCAAATTCATAAATTCATTGGCTGGCACGTTGTTAGCTAATATATAACTTCCTTCTGCCATCAGAGTGGCCGGAAAAATAATGCAATGAAACACAATATTGTCTTTTCCTATGAAGTGAACCAATTTTGTTTCGTTGTCTGGCTCAGTTGATTTCTTCCACCATTTTTCCCAACCTTCATCTGTTCCATTTTTTTGAATCAACCAATCTTTGGTAGCGGATATATAGCCAATAGGGGCTTCAAACCATACATAAAGCACTTTTTTGTCTGTATCAGGAAGGGGTACAGAAACTCCCCAGTCCAAGTCGCGTGTCATAGCACGTGGTTTTAGCCCTTCTTTTAGCCACGAATTGCACTGTCCTAGGACATTGGATTTCCATTCCGGGTGCTGATTTATGTAATCTTCTATTTGAGGTTGCATTTTGTCCAGAGGTAAATACCAGTTCTTTGTTTCTTTCAGAACTGGTTTCGACCCGGAGAGTGTAGACCGTGGATCTATTAACTCCAACGGACTTAATGTAGAGCCACATTTTTCACACTGGTCGCCATAAGCATTTTCAGAATGACATACCGGACAGGTACCAATTATATAACGATCTGCCAAAAATTGATGGGCGGTTTCGTCATAATATTGCTCCGTAGTTTCTTCTACAAATACCTCTTTTTGGTGTAAATCTTTAAAAATTTGCTGAGAAGTCTCATGATGTATCTTTTTGCTAGTTCTAGAATAGACGTCAAATGAAATCCCTAATGATTTGAAAGATTCATCAATTTGAGTATAGTATTTGTCCACTACCTCTTGGGGCGTCATTCCTTCTTTTTTGGCACGAATGGTAATGGGGACACCGTGCTCATCGGTGCCGCTTACAAAGGCTACTTCCTTTTCATTGGATCTTAAATAGCGCACATAAATATCCGCTGGAATATAACAACCTGCCAAATGCCCAATGTGTATGGGGCCATTGGCATAAATCAGTGCTGCTGTAACAGTATATCTTTTTGGATTTTCTTTTGGCATCTTTATATTGTAAATGTAAGTTTTCTGGCGATTGTCTTAGGATTCGCTAATCACATGCGAAATTAATAAAAAGGTGCGCCATTCAAGTATATTCGTATTTCAAAGTGTGTTCGCTTTGTTATTATTTGACACTTTTTTATTTCAAAGGAATGAATTGGTGAAGTATTCGACTGGAAAGGATAATTAATATTTCTCTTCTGACTAATTTTATAGAATAAAAAAAGGAGTAAACATGCATATATTAATTACAGGTGCAACTGGGCTAGTGGGGAATGTTGTTACTAGGTTGTTTTTAGAAAAAGGCTATCAAGTATCTGTGCTTGTGCGTTCGAATTCTGACCGAACTCTTTTGTTAAATGAGGCTGCAAATATAAATTGGGTTGAAGGGGACATACTCGATATTTGCAGTTTGGAAAATGCCCTTAATGGCGTTGATTATGTAGTACATGCAGCTGCGGTGGTCTCCTTTGTGCCTCGGGATCGTGACTGGATGTTTAAAGTAAACCAGGAGGGAACGGCTAATGTGGTGAACGCCTGCTTAAAATTTGGTATTCAAAAACTATGTCATATTAGCAGTATTGCTGCAATAGGGAGGCCGGATCCACGAAAGAATGTGACGGGCACTGAAATTGTATTAAACGAAGATAACCTTTGGGAAGAATCTTCCGAGAATTCCGAATATGCTAAAAGTAAACATTTGGCAGAACTGGAAGTTTGGCGAGGAATAGCAGAAGGGCTCCAAGCCGTGATCGTTAATCCTACCCTCATTTTGGGAGAAGGCGACTGGAACAAGAGTAGTACTCAGCTATTTAGATACATTTATCAGGAAAAACCGTTTTATACCGGAGGATTAGCGAACTGTGTGGATGTGTTGGATGTGGCGGAAATAGTTGCTTTATTGTTAATTTCAGATATTAGTGGTGAAAGATTTTTGTTAAATGCAGGAAGTATTTCCTACAAAGATTTATTTTTTATGATGGCTGATTCCATGGGTAAAAAAAGACCAAGGTTTAAGGTCGGTAAAGGGATAGCAGCAGTGATTTGGCGTGTAGAAGCAGCTAGAACTTGGTTGACAGGCGCTAAGCCGTTAATTACCAAGGAGACTGCTCAGTCCAGTGCACGAAATATCACTTATAGTAACCGTAAGATTGTAAATAAACTTGGTTATAAATTTAGACCTATTGCCACAACGGTTCACAGGGTGAGTAAAAGTTTGGCAGGTGACATTTGATTAAAGCAGAAATATTTATAACTTTCTTTTGATTATTTGTAATTGTAGAGTTTAAATTGTGATGATGTACTAGTTTTAAGTGAGGGGGAATTTTAATAAATATAATTATAGGTTGTTTAGCGGTAATTATAATGAATGAAAACTTTGGAAGTCGAGAGAATTATATGAATGAAACGAGTGTTCCAAATCTACTTGACTTGGAAACCTTCGAAAAAATAACAAATCATTATATTGATATAGGGGAGTGGGAAAAGGCGCTAGTTGCTTGTGAAAGAGGACTCGTCGAGTTTCCATATGCTTTGAGTTTAATTTTGAATAAAGTGCAAGTTTATGCTAATAGTGGAGAATATGAGCTTGCTTCAGAAATGTTAGAAAGGGCGTCCTTGTTTCATCCTGGTGATATTGAAATTAGCTATATGATGGTGGCTATTGCTAATATGATTGGGGATTATGAGGAAGCAGTAGAGCTACTTGGTAGCTTAATGCATCGTATTGATGAAAGAGACGAAATCTATTTTCAATTCGGCCAAACTTACCAAAATTGGGGTAAGTTGGAAGAGGCAGTAAGCTATTATAAGAAATCGATACTATTAAATTTAGATAATGAAAATGCGCTTTATGAATTAGCACATTGCTTGGAAATGCTTGGCCAGCTGGAAAATCACTTAGACTACTATATTAAGTTGGTGGATAAGGCGCCATTTTCGTATTTGGCGTGGTATAATTTAGGGATGGCTTATAATAAATTGGATCGGTATACCGATGCCGTTTATGCCCTTGATTATGCCGTCCTTCTTAAGGAAGATTTTGCTTCTGCCTATTTTCATTTGGGAAATGCTTATCAAAGTCTTGAGAAATTTGAAGATGCTCGAATGCAATACCTCAAAACTATTGAGCTGGAAGGCGATCAACCAGAAACCTGCTGCTCCTTAGGGAATTGCTATGAACGCATTTCTGAATATGAAATGGCCATACAATGGTATCGAAAAACCGTGAAATTGGACGATCAATGGGATGATGGTTGGTACGGTTTGGGGATTTGTTTTAGCGAACTGGAAAGGTGGTATGAGGCAGTGGGTTTTATCCGTAAGGCCATCCAAATAACAGAGCTGAATCCTGATTATTGGCTTGCCCTCGCAGAAACGGAGTTTAAAGTGGGCAACGTTATTGCCGCTTTTTCTGCCTTTGAAAAAGCAGCGGAAATTGAACCTGACAATTCAGAAATTTGGTTGAAATGGTCGCATGTTTTATTTGAGCAGGGTAATTACACGCGTGCATGTGAGCTGCTTCAATCGGCTATAGAGGATATGCCAGAAGAGGCAGAGCTCCATTATTATATGGCCGTTTACCTTATTCATTCGGGTGGTTATCGAGAAGCACTTGGCTTCCTTGAAACCGGATTGTTACTGGATTATGATGCACATACTTTATTGTTCGACTTTTTTCCAGATATAGAAAAACAAAAGGCGCTTTATAAAATTATAGAACAGTACCGCGTAAAATAACTAGTGAATTGCTGCTAGCAGTTGTTCATTGGAAATATCTAAAGCACATTTAAAATGCCCTTCGGGGCATTCTTTTCTTCCATGAAGTCCGCATGGTCGGCATTTTAATGACGTTTGGGCTTCTATAATATTGGCATTAACAGACAAGGGGCCAAAGCCAAAAGACGGAATAGTGGAGCAGAAAACAGCTGCAATGGGTGCATTAATCGCCGAACAGATATGTAGCGGAGCCGAATCGTTTGCATAATTCATGGCCGCATCTTGCATTAAGGCAGCAGACTCTAAAAAGGTTAACTTTCCTGCCAAATTAATTACCTGATCGGAAACGCTCAACTTGTTTTTGATACCCTCGCAAAGTTCATAATCACCAGACGCTCCTAACAAATAAATCGTATAATTCGAAACAAGTAACTTGATGAGCGACACCCATTTTTCCGCTGGAAACTGTTTAGTAAACCATACCGATGAGGGAGCAATACATATATAGGGTTTCAACTGGAAAGGGGCTATTTGTGCCTTATCACTGGGTTGAGGATAGAGTCTTGGTAAATGACAATATTCTTTGGTGATCGATTTTAATAGTTTATGGTTTCGAGCGATTTCATGAACTCCCTCCGTTATTTGGTGTTTTACTTTGCTTGTAAACAGAAAAGAAAAGGGATTTTTATTGAAGCCAATTCGCACTTTTGCTTTTGAAAACCCAGTTAAAATACCTGTTCCAGCAAAGCGCTGGAGATTTATAACCACTTCATATTTATTTTCTCGAATGGTGCTTAAAAGCTGAAAAAGGCTTTTAAACTTCGCTTCTTTTTTTCTCCATATCAATACGTTTTTTACAAACGGATGATTTTCAAAAAGGCCTTCATTTCCTTTTCGTAATAGAAAATCTATATTTGCTTCTGGGAAGGCAGCATGTAAGGTTTCCACCACGGATGTTGCCAATATAGCGTCTCCAATAAAAGCAGTTTGGATTACTAGAATTCTTTTTGAATTCATATTGTTAAATGTGTTTCAGGCAAAAGTCTGTATTTTTGCATTTATCTCCCTAAATAAACGGGAGTATTTTGTGTTTACAAGGAATGAAGAGAAATAGTTTGAGTAAAAGAATAATAACAAAGCCCGCTTCCATTATTTTAACGGAAGAATACCAGGTACATACCTTGTCTAATGGCATCCGTATTGCCCATAAGCAAGTGCCTTATACCCAAATTGCCCATTGTGGCATCATGCTGGATATTGGTAGTAGGGACGAACTCCCTCACCAACAAGGTTTGGCGCATTTTTGGGAACATATGGCATTTAAGGGAACAGAAAAACGACGTTCCTTTCATATTATTAACCGTTTGGAAAATGTAGGAGGGGAACTAAATGCCTACACCACCAAAGAAAAGATTTGTTTTCATGCTTCGGTTTTAGATGCTCATTTTGAAAAGGCGCTCGACCTTTTAAGTGATATCGCTTTCCACTCCATCTTCCCAGAAAAACAGCTCGAAAAAGAAAGAAATGTAATTTTGGAAGAAATGTCGATGTATGTAGATTCTCCCGAAGATGCGATACAAGATGACTTTGACCAGCTGGTTTTTCCGAATCATTCCTTGGGGAGTAATATACTGGGTACTATTGAGACCGTAAACTCCTTTGGGCGCGACGAATTATTTGAATTTATCAATCAAAATATTGATACCGAAAATATTGTCGTCTCCTCCGTGAGCAGACTTCCTTTTTCAAAGGTTATCAAGCTTTCGGAAAAGTATTTGGGTGAAATTGCACCTCGTAAAACCACTAGAGTTAGAAATGCACCTAGCGACTATATTCCCATAATTCAGCAACGAGAAAGAGCAATAACCCAAGCTCAGTGCGCCATGGGACATCCTGCTTATGCACTTTCTGATGATAAAAGATTGCCTTTTTTTATGTTGGTAAACTTGCTAGGTGGGCCGGGAATGAATTCAAGGTTTAATTTATCGCTTCGCGAAAAGTACGGATTTGTTTATTCCATTGAAGCGAATTATACCCCCTATTTGGATACCGGGTTTCTAGGGTTTTTCTTTGGTACGGAACATAAACAGTTGGCTAAAAGTATTTCTCTTATTAAAAAGGAGTTGAAAAGACTGCGTGAAATGCCTTTAAGTACCACACAATTACACCAAACTAAGGTTCAACTTATGGGGCAGTTGGCCATGTCCGAGGAAAGTAACATGAACTTTATGTTGATGATGGCCAAAAGTATTTTGGATACCGGTCGGGTGGACTCTCTCCCTGAAATTTTTGAGGAAATTGAACTCGTTACATCTAGCCAGTTACAGGATATAGCCAACGAAATGTTTAATGAAAATGATTTTAGCTACCTCACTTTTTTGCCGGAATAGCCCTATAAATTAAAATTAACTGCCGCAATTTATTTCAGATAGATTGCGGTTTTTTTGTGCGTTAGTGGCCTAAATCAATAGCCATACCGTATGATTAATATATTAATTTTACAGAAAGTTACTTTATGAATTGCCACCCATTAAAAGCATTACTCTTCAGTCTCCGTTTATGGTGTTGCGTTGTATTTTTAGGACATGACTTGGCCGCACAATCCGATTCTAATCCTTATTTACCAGTTACTGCTCCGGATAGAATTATCTTAAATGTGACAGAGGATCCAGCCCATAGCATGGCTGTTAATTGGCGCACTGATTCAAAGGTTATAGCGAGTTATGCCGAAATTGCACCCTCAAGTGCTGACCCCAGATTTGTCCAAAAAGTGACTAATATTAAAGCACAAACAGAAAAATTTTCTTTCGAAGGTAGTACAGCCAATTACCATTCTGTTGTATTTAAAGACCTTTCACCCAACACGCAGTATGCGTATCGGGTAGGGCAGGGTGAAAATTGGAGCGAATGGTTTCATTTCTTAACGGCCGGAACTAAGGATGATAAATTGGAATTTATTTACTTCGGAGACGTACAAACCAATATCAAGTCGCTTTGGTCTAGAGTAGTACGTGATGCCTATGCTCGATCTCCGAAATCGGTGCTGATGATGTATGCTGGAGATCTTATAAATAGAGCGAATCGCGATGTGGAATGGGGGGACTGGTTTGAAGCTGGTGGTTTTATTCATAGCATGATTCCTGGATTTCCGTCCCCTGGGAACCACGATCATTTCGAAGGACCAAATGGCGAAACCAATACCTCTGTTTTTTGGAGGCCACAATTTACTTTGCCGGAAAATGGCCCTGCGGGCTTGGAAGAAACGGCCTATTTTTCAGATATTCAAGGTGTTCGATTTATTTCATTAAATTCGGATCTGGCAGAGGAATCAGATGAATACTTGGAGAAACAAAAAATATGGATGGAAGCTATTTTAAGTGAAAATCCTAATAAATGGACCTGTGTGACTTTTCATCACCCAATCTATTCGCCAAAGACCACCCGAGATAATAAGCGAATGCGAGAGACTTTTAAACCGCTTTTCGACAAGTATAAAGTGGATTTGGTACTGCAAGGGCATGACCATACCTATGCACGTGGCATGGCCAATATACCTTTGAATCATTTAAAACAACCTTCACCTACCATGTATGTGGTGTCGGTAAGTGGGCCAAAAATGACGGAGTCAAATATAGATAAACAAAGTTGGATGGATCGTACTGCGGTTTACACTCAGCTTTATCATGTGGTGTCTATTGATAAAAATGTATTGAATTTTAAAGCTTTTACTGCTACCGGCGTACTTTATGATGAGTTTGATTTGGTGAAAAGAAAAGGTGCAGCCAATAAATTAATTGATAAGATTCCTAATATCCCTGAAAAACGATAATCTCTATTTATGCGCTACTTAATTCTCTCCCTATTTTTGACATTGTTACTCCTAACGTCTTGTAGTAAAGTACAGGAAAAGGAGCAGGCTTTTCCTTCTGAGTTGGTTGATTTTGAACCGGTAAAGGATATGAACCCAGTCTTTTATGGTACCGGTGATTCACTCACCTGGGATGAACAAATTCGTGAACGGGGTTATATCATTCGGGAAAATAACACTTGGTATTTGTGGTACACAGGTTATACCAAAAAGACTGGTAAAACCATGAAATATTTAGGATTAGCAACTTCCAGTGATGGTTATGCATGGCATCGTGATGATAGAAATCCATTGAAAACGGATCTATGGATTGAAGACTTACAGGTATTAAAGGAGGATTCTAGCTATTATATGTTTGCCGAAAGTAAAGATGACCTTGCCCATATTTTAATTTCAACGGATAAAATTCATTGGGAGGATCTTGGAGAGATTGCAATTCAAAAGAAAAATGGCGAACCTATCGAGAAAGGTCCTTATGGAACACCGACTGTTTGGAAGGAAAACGGAACGTGGTATCTTTTTTATGAAAGAAACGATGCTGCGATATGGTTGGCAACTTCAACGGATTTGAAATTATTTACGAATGTACAAGACGACCCTGTGATTACATGCGGACCTGAGGGCTATGATAAATATGCAGTGGCCATGAATCAAATTGTGAAGCATGATAATAAGTATTACGCCTATTATCATGCTTCGGCTTATGAAGACTGGCGAACTTGGACAAACAATATTGCTGTTTCAGAGGACCTCATTCACTGGCAAAAATATTCCAAAAATCCGATCACCACCGATGGGTCATCCAGTGGAATAATGGTCAATGATGGTACTCAGAATAGGTTTTACTCGATGCATCCGCAGGTTAGCGTCTATTTACCTACAAAAAGATGACCAAACCCCTATAACTACTTTTCTGCTCTATAATATAATGTTGATCCATTTTCAGGCTTAACGGCATTTTTTGCAGCAACATGAATATCGTCACTGGTAAGATTTCTTATTAGTTCTGCGTCATCATTGGCCCAGTCTACGTTTCCTGCATTGGCAGCGAAGGCTAAGTTCATGGCTCGGTTTAGTAATTCAACCTCTGAGAATGCCAAGGTGGCTTCTGATTGATTTTTTACTTTGGCAATTTCTTCGTCGCTGGGTGCAGTAGCTACCATGTTTGCCAATATATTATTAACCGCAGCATCGGCAGCTTCCAAGGTGATACCTGGGTTTAAGTTGCCTTTTACTACCAGAAGTCCTGGGTCGAGGGAAGCCGTAACACTGGCAGAAATGCTGTTGAATATAGGATTCTCTTTTAAAAGTTGTAGGTATAATCGAGAGGATTTTCCTCGTCCTAATACATCGCTTAGTAAGTCTGCTGCATAATAACCCGTCTCATATCTGCCTGGTATATGAAATACCTTGATCAGGGAGTCGAGCGGAACCGCTGCACTGGTTTCCAAGTGTCTTGCTTCGGTTTGAAGGGGTTCTTGGGGGATGTTTCGGTGATAGTTAGCACCTGGCTTAATACCACCAAACCATTTTTGTGCCAACTTTTTAACGTCCTCCGTATGTACTGCTCCAGCAATTACCATGACAGCATTGTTGGGCAAGTAAAATTTATAAAAGAAATCCTTGACGTCCTGCATGGTAGCGCGCTCGATATGCTCAATATCCTTTCCGATAGTTGCCCAACGGTAAGGATGTTGTTGATAGGCCAAGGGTCTAAGCTTCAACCAAATATCCCCATAAGGTTGGTTTAAGTAACGTTGTTTGAATTCTTCGATTACCACCTTGCGTTGTACCTCTAAAACATTTGGGTCAAAAGACAAGCTCATCATTCGATCCGATTCTAGCCAAAATGCAGTTTCAATATTTTTGGCAGGTAGCGTGATATAATAGTTAGTAATATCGGGAGAAGTGAACGCATTGTTTTCTCCTCCGACTTTCTGAACAGGGATATCGTAACTTGGAATATTTTTTGATCCGCCAAACATGAGGTGTTCAAATAAATGCGCAAATCCAGTACGCGTCTCATCCTCATCGCGTGAACCAACATTATAGAGAATGTTTACCGCAGCCATGGGAGTAGAAAAATCCTCATGAACAAATACTTGCAATCCATTGTCAAGCGTAAACTGTTCGTAACGAATCATATATCAATAATAAAATTTAATTTTAAGGAATTTCCCCTTCCTTCTATACTCAATTAGAAACCTAGGTACGTTATTTGGGGTTATAAACAAAACTAATAGTAACGGAGCATACCACCAAAAAGGATTTATTACTACATCGACACATGTTCATCAGGAAATTATTTATTACATTCATTTTATTGTTGTTTTTAATTTCAAAACCTGTAAAAAGTCAGATTTTGAACGATGCAAAGGCC
>CAXBLH010000089.1:0-14856 GCA_963976315.1 uncultured Dyadobacter sp. | reverse complement strand
CGAACCGCCCTTTAAAATTTAACACAGGTAGCGCCAAAAAATAGCATAAACAAACTACTGGTTAATTTTTAGAAATACTCTTAGTGTGTAATCCTCTGGAAGTGTTTTTATACGCATCAGATAGTCACTTTAAAAGGAGGAACAGCTTCCAGTGGTAAACCAGTAAGTATCTGCGATAATCTCTTTATGTTTAAAGATGTAAAAGTGAGGGCGTTTGTAGCTTTCTCTTTATGTATGGCTATTTAACCAGTAAAATGCTTGACATGAACTTTATAAATAGGTCATACCCTTCCTGGGCAACTTACGGAATGGTAACTAAATATTGAAACAAAACCTGTATCCATATAGAATATGACTTTTATAAAATTTAGGTAACTTTCAATAATTATAAAATACCGAAATAGTATAGCCTCATGAAAGCTTTTCTTGCCAATGTCTTATTTTTAATGTTATCACTTAATTTAGTTTTAGCGCAATCGTTCAATATTCCTACGCCTGAAAATAGTGAAAAGTTTGGAAGTCAAGTGGTTGTGCTCTCCAATGGAAATTATATAGTAACCGATCCCTATTTTGATGATGGAGCTTTAATCAATGTTGGAGCTGTTTATGTGTATAAGGGAATTGACCACTCCTTGATAAGCATTTTGAAAGGAAGCAATCCAAATGATGAGATTGGAAACAATGGAATTACACTACTAAACAACGGCAATTTCCTTATTAGTAGCACCAAATGGAACAGCGGCCATGGTGCTCTAACTTGGGCAAGTGCATTAACAGGCATTAGTGGAGTTGTGGATGAGCATAACTCACTGGTTGGCACCCAAAGCAACAGTAACCCTACTCTCAATATTTTAGTTTTTAACAATGGAAACTATGTCGTCAGTGATTTTAGTTGGAACAATTTCAGAGGTGCAGTAACATGGGGAGATGGCCAAAGTGGGGTAACAGGCGTAATAAGTTCCCTAAACTCTTTTATTGGAACCAATGAATTAGACAAAGTAGGTCAGACAATAACAAAGCTTAATAACGGCAATTATATCATATCCAGCTCAACTTGGAACAATAATCGAGGAGCCGTGACACTGGCCAGTTCTGCAATTGGAATAATCGGAGTAGTCAATGAAGAAAATTCGTTAATCGGAACACAAGAAGGGGATGCAGTGAGTAGTAATGGAATTACAGTCTTGCCAAATAACAATTATTTGGTGGGCAGCCAGTTTTGGAATAAACGTGGTGCCGTTACCTTTTGTGAAGGTGAAGGTGGGCTTGTTGGCCAAATTTCAAACGAAAACTCCTTGGTTGGAAGCTTTGAAAATGACGCTGTTGGACTATATTCTACCCAAATTCTTACCAACGGGAATTATATTGTCCGTGTACCCTATTGGAACTCTTTTCGAGGTGCGGTGGTATGGGGAAGCGGTAATATAGGGATTACAGGAGAGGTTGGCTTAAAAAATGCGTTGATAGGAAATGAAGTCAATAAGCGATTGGGGGCAGAAGCAATCACCTTACTTTCCAATGGAAACTATGTAGTAAAATGTCCTACTTGTAACGCCGGAAATCCTACCATTACCTGGGGAGATGGCGTGAATGGAATAACCGGAGAAATTAGTATTGACAATTCATTTTGGCCTATAAACAATGACTCTTCCTTATCATCGTTCGTCACTGCTCTAACAAATGGCAACTATGTTATAACAAGTCCCTCTTGGAACAATAATCGTGGAGCAGTGACTTGGGCAGATGGGACCAAAGGAATATCTGGACTGGTAACTTCTGCAAATTCGATTATTGGAGAAAGAGAAGGTGACAATCTAGGTGGCGGTGGGGTATTTCTAACTCTGACTGGCCTTACCAATGGAAATTATGTATTTGGAAGTGAAACATGGAATAATGGCGCTGGTGCTGTTACCTGGGCCGACGGCACGACCGGAATTACCGGATTCATTGATGACACTAATTCGTTGTTAGGCTCTTCTACGAAACCATTGGGAGTTGGCCTTATAACAGCATTAACCAATGGCAATTATGTTGTTTGCTTTCAACATTGGAACCAAGGTCTAGGTGCTGCCACTTGGGGTGATGGAACCAAACCTATAACAGGACAAATAAGTAAGGAGACTTCTCTGGTAGGAACTCCCGAATATAATGCAATTGGACAGCATGGGGTTCGAGCTTTATTAAATGGAAACTATGTGGTAAATAGTTACGAATCAAATGTGAACCGTGGGGCAGTGACATGGGGAAATGGATTTAGCGGAACTGTTGGAACTGTATCCAGCCAGAATTCCCTCGTTGGTAGCAATTGGAATGACTACGTGGGCCGCTATTTTGTTAATTCAATGCCTGATGGCAATTATCATGTTTTAAGCCCAAGTTGGAACAATTCAACAGGAGCTTTTACATTTGGGAATGGGGTAACCGGAACCTCTGGGGTCTTATCTAAGGAAGAATACCCTGACATCAGACTTGGCGGGGGATCTTATTGGCTGAATTCAAATGGAAACTACTTGGTACAGGGCTACAATCTTAATGGAAATAGTACTTCTTTAACCTGGGCCAATGCTAATTCAATCCCAACCCAGATTGTCAATATTAATAATTCCTTTATTAGTCGTGACGCCAACGAAAACTTAGGGAAAAGCTATAACGGTGATGTTAATTTTAAGTTTTTATCGAACGGAAACTATTTAATCCTCAGTTCGAATAAGGTTCAAAAAACGGAGACGGTTACTTTTGCTAATAGTTCTGTCAAGATTTTAGGCACAATTTCGGACTGCAATAGTATAACAGGCACCGCCGTCGAAGGTGGTCCAAACTTGTCCTACCAATACAATGATTTGTTTAAATACTTGATTGTGGGTAGTCCAAACGACAATAGGGTTACCATTTTTAAACCAGTTAATATACCAATACCTGATTCAACTGAGGAATTCTCAACAGAGATAAATGGGAGTAATGACATTGATTTAATTTCTTCTGAAAACTGTACTATCATCGCGAAAGTTAAACCAAACGGCGATAACCCTGTATCAGGAACGATAAATACAAAAATCTGGATCGAGCCTACTGTTCCAACGCATAATGGCAATCCATTTGTAGCAAGGCATTACGAAATTACACCCATAAAGAATTCTTCAAATGCCACCAGCAGGTTAACCTTGTTTTTTTCACAGCAGGAGTTCGATGCATTTAATTCTCATTCAGGTAGTCTTCTAGATTTACCGGCTAATGCTACCGACCTATCCGGGAAAAACAATCTCAGAATTTCGAAATATTCCGGTACAAGCTCCAACGGAAGTGGATTACCAGAGAGCTATTCTGGAAATGAATTAGTCATTGACCCAGTAGACGAAGACATTATATGGAATTCATTTTCAAATCGTTGGGAAGTAAGCTTTAATACAACGGGATTTAGTGGATTTACAATCACAACTGCCACTGTTGCGCTTCCCTTAACCTTGATAGAATTCAAAGGTCACTCCACCGAAAAGTCTGTTACATTGTCGTGGAAAACCACCAACGAGAACAACACCAGTAAATTTATCATCGAAAGAAGCCTAGATGCCAAACATTTTGAAACTAATGCTGTGATACAGGCTAATAACCGCCAAGGTATTCAAAATTATGGCTCAATTGACCATAACGCCCCGTCACTAAAGACTGCAAAGGTTTACTACCGTATCAAACTGATAGATCAGGATGAAACTTTTGCCTATTCCAGGATGATCGCTGTCACTTTGCCGCAAAATGAAACAACTTCTGTTTACCCCAACCCTACCACGGACAACGCCGAGATAAGTGTGGATGTAGACAAACCAGAAGCAATACTATTAAATTTAGTTGATGTAAAAGGAGCATTAATTAAACAATACGAACATAGTCTGGTCCCCGGGAATAATAGGATAAATGTGGATTTAAAAGGAATTCATGCCGGCATATACATCATCGAAATTAAAGGCGAAACGGTTTTGAAAAGGAACAAGTTGATTATAAAATAATGAGATCAGTCACTAAATATTTCTCAACGCCACGGCCTGACAACCCAACAATTTCATTGGTAGACACCTGACCCATTCTGGCAAGTAAATTTCGGAAGCATTTTGTGATGTTAAATTAAATTGCTTCTCAAAGGCCTATTTAACGAGTAATATTCTTCCTCCAAAGCGATATAACCAGGTTGCTAGTGATGTGTACACAGAGCAAGCAACTAATATTAAAGTAAGAAAATTATCTCCGAAGGACTATATAAGCAAGGTTGTTGACCAAATCCAAAATGAGACTTATGATATCAGTAACCTTTCAACTGTGGACGAGCTTTACGACAATCTATTACAGAATGATATACGTGCCAGACGCGAGCTAATGGCAAGTAAAGTTAAAAGCTACTACGAAGGATTGTGATAACATCAGGTACTTCGACTTGCGTTTATTTTTTTATCAAACCTTAGAGTAATCACCCTCAAAATTCATTAATATGAAAGATCTTGGAATTGGTATACTTTTAGTGAATAAAAGTGGATCCTTTTCGTGAATATTAACATAAACTTCGATTATGAAAGTATATCCCCTGATGCTTACCTCTACGCCCTTTTGCCACAGTTTTGGAGTAAGATTCCGCAGTCGGACAATATACAGGTGGTGATTATTAGGTCTAAAAATTGGAAGGACAATAACACCTACATTGTTGGGTTATATTTGTTCCCCCAATTTAAAGGACATTCTCCTGTATCCGAATTTCCGATACAAGATGAACGAGTGGTAAACTTAAAAACCAATTCCAAAAATGTAGTACTCCTGGATAATTTTATACAGTTGACATCAACCAACCAAAGAATTTTATTCCGAAAGGTAAAGTGAACTAGCAAAAAAGCCGGAAGCTTGTATTGAATATATCGTGGTGCATGAATTAGTGCACCTGATTGAACGGCATCACAACAAGAACTTTGTGATCCTGATGGATCGGTACTTACCCAACTGGCGGATACAGAAGAAGATATTGAATGAATTACCGGTTTGAGAGAGCTAATTAGCGATTATTCTGAGTCAATGTGACCAGATAATAAATTTACTTTTTCTGATTCCTAATTTGGGGGAAACTCGGAATCAGAAAAGGAATTCATCTGCAAACTACTCATTAAGCGACGATAGGACTATAACACCCTAGTCTAAAAGCTTATGTTTAACAGCAAATAGTACCAACCCCACCACGCTTTTTGCTCCAATTTTCTGCATTAGGTTACGTCGGTGTGTTTCCACAGTAGCCACGCTAATAAACAATTTTTCGGCGATTTCATTAGTAGACATTTCTTTCCCTACCAACCTTAGTATTTCTAGTTCACGAATCGTAAGATTCGCATAGCCACCTGGCCGCGACTCATTATCCTGCCAAATGGCAAGTTCTATAACCACTTCATCACTAAAATATTTTTTTCCATCCAAAATCGACCGAATCGCCTTTATTAATTCCTCAACATCAGTCATTTTTAAAACATATCCATTAATACCCAGTTTGATGGCATCCCGAATTTGTTTGGCATCTTCCACCATCGTCAGCATTAATATTTTTATTTCGGGCTTCATGTCCCTAGCAAGAGAACTCAGCTCCAAACCCGTAAGCATGGGCATGCGCATATCTGTTACTATTAAGTCCACCTCATGCTGTCTGAGGAAGTCTAGGGCGTCATTCCCATCTGTAAATGAGGCTACAACCGTAATATCTTCAAAAGAAGATAATAACAGCGATAGGCTATCAAGCACTATTTGGTGGTCATCTACAAGTATTATTCGTGCTTTTTGGATAAATGTCATAAGCTTTATAGTTTATTTTATGAGGGAGGGCAAATATAAAATAATTCTACCAAGAGATAGAACAAATAAATTTTGAGGTCTAACTTTGTAAAAAAATTAATCAAACCTATTTTGAAAACACTAAGTACAAGAATTCTACAAAAATCGATGGTACCGGCAGTAATCTGGACTATACTTATTTTAATTGCTTGTACTTGGCCTGGAAAAGACATCCCCGATGCTCCGGTGACTGGGTTTGACAAAATTGTCCATTTTGGACTTCTTTTTGTTTGGGCCATTTTGTGGGCCACTTATAAAAAGTCAAATTTAATATGGGTCTGTATACTAGGAATTTCTTATGGAATTGGTTTAGAATTTTACCAACAACTTCTGCCATTTGATCGTACCTTCGACTGGTACGATGCCTTAGCAGACGCTGTTGGTGTAATCGTAGGATTAGTATTTTACAAGCTCATCTTGCATAATTATCTCCAACGTTTATATTGATTAATTAGGGCATTGGTAGAGCTATCATGATTGGTAACTGGCCAGTCATTTTGAAGTTCTGGGTATATTTGATTTGCTAATTGTTTGCCCAGTTCAACACCCCACTGGTCAAAACTGTATATGTTCCAAATTATACCTTGAACAAATATTTTATGCTCGTACATTGCCAGTAAGCTTCCCAGTACTTTTGGCGTGATTTTCTTCACCAAAATGGAATTGGTAGGTCTATTCCCTTCAAAAACCTTAAATGGCGCCAGGTTATCAATTTCTGTTTTACTTTTTCCGGCACTTTCCAGCTCTGCAGTTACTTCTTCCAAAGTTTTACCATTCATTAAAGCCTCCGTTTGAGCGAAGAAGTTCGAAAGTAGCATTTTATGATGCTCCCCAATTGGGTTTTGACTATTTGCCGGAGCAATAAAATCGCACGGAATAAGTTTAGTTCCCTGATGAATCAATTGGTAAAAAGCATGCTGGCCATTGGTACCAGGCTCTCCCCAAATGATAGGCCCAGTTTGGTATTCCACGGAATTCCCATTTCGATCCACATTTTTGCCATTACTTTCCATATCTCCCTGCTGGAAATAAGCAGCAAAACGATGCAAATACTGGTCATATGGCAAAATGGCTTGCGACTGTGCATCGAAGAAGTTATTATACCAAACCCCTAAAAGGGCAAGCATTACTGGCATATTTCTTTCCAGTTTGGTATTCTTGAAATGATTGTCCATTTCATGCGCACCTGCCAACAAATTCTCGAAATTCTGGTAACCAATAAAGCACGCAATTGAAAGTCCAATTGCAGACCATAAAGAGTATCGTCCCCCTACCCAATCCCAGAAACCAAACATGTTTTCGGTATCAATACCAAATTCTCCCACTTTGGTGGCGTTGGTTGAAATTGCTACAAAATGTTTTTTTACATATTCTTCTTCTTTGGCTTTTTCAAGAAACCAACTTCTAGAAGTATGTGCATTGGCCATGGTCTCCTGAGTGGTGAAAGTTTTGGAGGCGATCATGAATAATGTCGTTTCAGGATCGAGATTTTGTAGCGTTTCTGCAATATGCGTACCGTCTACATTGGATACAAAATGCACATTCAATCCCTTCTTTCCATAGGACTTCAATGCCTCAGTCACCATCACTGGGCCCAGGTCACTGCCACCAATCCCAATATTTACAATGTCTGTAATAGCCTTGTTAGTATATCCTTTCCATGTTCCAGATCTAACTTTTCCTGAAAATTCCTTCATTTTCTCTAACACCGCATTCACGTCCGGCATTACATCTTTGCCATCGACTAAAATGGGGGTGTTTGAGCGATTCCTTAGAGCCACATGCAATACGGATCTTCCTTCGGTAGCGTTAATTGGTTCGCCAGAAAACATTTGATCAATGGCATCTTGAACACCAGATTCTTCTGCGAGCTGAACAAGGTAGGATCTTGTGCGGGTGGTAATTCTATTTTTGGAGTAGTCTAGTAAAATATCTCCTAGACGAATGGTAAATTTCTTTTGGCGATTGGGATCCTCTTCAAATAATTCTCGGAGGTGTTTTTTGGAAATGCTTTTTTGATGCGTCTTTAATTTTTTAAAAGAAGCCGTTTTATCAAATGGAATAGATTTGAGCATAGTTGGAAAAAGTGTTAAGTCTAAAAAAACAATTTAATCAAATTTATATAAACGATCACATTTATATTAATATGCAAAAATAGAATTTTGAAAGACTTAACACCATATTAATTACTTTGAGGCATCCACCACCCCATGATAATACCCTACTGACTCAGCGATACCAGCCAATGGATCTTTCATATCTTTCTCATATTCAAGACTGCAAGTGCCCGCATATTTTACTTTTCTTAACATTTTAATAAATGCAGGAATATCTATAACGCCTCTTCCCAGTTCACAGGTTTTACCTGCTTTTTCCGGGGCTGTAACATTTTTAAGGTGAATATCAAAAACCCGCTTATGGTATTTGCCCATGTCAGCCACTGAATCCTTACCGAAGCGAACATTGTGCCCGATATCAAAGCAAATACCCATTCTAGGATCCATATCCTTTATTTCAGTATAAATGGACTCAGCACTTGGGAACTGAGGAATATCTGGCCCGTGGTTATGAATGGCGTAACGGATATTATACTCCTTCACTTTGGACTCCACGTATTTCAGTTGGCTAGGATCTGGTATCCCCACCATCAAGTCTACCCCTACCCGTTTGGCGTATTCAAAAGCCTCATCGATAAGTTGTTCATTTTTGGCATAAATAGGACCCACGGCGTACCCTTTTACGTTGGACTCTTTCAACTTAGCATGAAATGCTGCAATTTCTGCATCCGTACTTTTTAAAGGAAGATGAAAGTCCTTGATACACAAGTATTGAACATCCACCTTACGCATCATTGCCAAAGCTTCGTCCAATTTAAAATGTACGAAGGTATAACCAGCAATAGCCAATTTGAAACTATCTTCCTTTTTAGTCTCTTTTGCTACTGCCCAGTTCTCTGGCAACGTAGCCATGGCTCCAATTGACAAGCCTGCTATACTTTTTTTAACAAATGTTCTACGTGAACTCATAATATATAATAGTTAACTAATCTTTTCTGTTAATTAATTTGACGATAATTTCACACTTAACCACGACTTTTAAACAATATTTTTGGCTTTAAAAACCTATTGCTCAATGCTAGATTTGCTACAACTGCACCTAGCGCTTTATTTTTGCTGATTTTCAACAATTTGATCAACAAATTTCATTAATAAGGGATAAGCTGGCACAGTCATGCTATGGCCATATCCATCCATTTCGTATAAGGTTGTATTTTTATGACCATTTAATTTCATCACGCGCATCATGTAGGCATTTTCTTCATATCTTCCTAACATTTCCATTTCGCGGTCACCCGTTATCAGGAGCAAAGGGGGAGCATCTGCTCTGGCATGAAATAAAGGCGCAAATTTGTCTATTACGGGCTGGGTATTACGAATTCCTCTTTCCTCTCTCACGGTCATATGCGTTATGGTATGCCCACTAAATGGAATTAAGCCTGCAACAGTATTTGCATCGATACTGTACTTTGCAAGGTAAGATTTGTCTAGTACCACCATACTGGCCAGATACCCACCTGCCGAATGACCGGTGATAAAAATGCGTGATTTACTACCACCATATTTTTCAATATTATTAAAAACCCAGGCAGTAGCAGCCGCTGCATCTTCAATATACGCCGGACATTTAACTTTTGGGGACAACCGATAATTAACTCCCACCACAATATATTTGCCGTTAGTTAATTCACGAGGAATCTCTTTGTTACCTCCGGTAATACCTCCCCCATGAAACCAAATTAAAGTGGGGAGATTCTTTGCGTCCTTGGGTTTAAAAATATCAAGGTTGCAACGCTCATTGATGTATGCGTCGTTACCCGCAATTTTGGAATCATAATAAGCAATATCTCGGATAAACAATTTTTCATCTTGAGCAGATACTACACCTATACTCAGAAAACAGAAAATAATAAGGTAAATGGGGCGTAACATAATTTAAACTTCCTTTATAATTAAACTTAGAATGATTTAGGAGTTACAAGTTAGGTATTTATCAAGCAATCCCCACCAAAGCTTGAACAGATTTCAATTTTTAAAAGCGAGTATCCAGGGTCTTTTAAACTAAGTTTGATCACAATATGGTTAGTAATCCAATCGACCATCGGTTCTCCAATTCCTCCTCTAAATGATTTTCTAGACGATTGCGGGTTTATTTTTTTTGAGTACCAAAAATGCTGCATGCACTAAAAACCATGATTAGGTCTATTGAATAAGCCCATTATTTCCATATAGATAGCTTCTCCAATTTTCTGCGACAAAAAATCAAAACCTTGTTGTTTTGTTAACCCATGGTATGGCCTATTGCTACAAAAGAGATAAGCTAGTATTCCGAACAATGTTGCATTCACTTATATTTGATTTCATTTTAGACCAAAAATAGCATAGACTATGTACTATGATGTCCACAGCCATTACTCCTCCCCTGGCAATACAGGCGTAATCTCGATTCAAAATATCCATCAACATTTTGATAAAATAATGCCTCAAAAACCAATGAGTTTGGGCATTCATCCATGGTATATTGACGGAAAAGAAAAACAGTATCTGGATGAAATCAAACAGCAAGCGGCTCATGCAAATGTATGGGCGATTGGAGAATGTGGAATAGATATTAACGTTTCAACTGCTTGCGATACTCAAAAGCAACTTTTAAAAAAACAAATAGACATTGCTACATATTACAACAAACCGTTAATTATTCATTGCGTCCGAGCATTTCAGGATGTTTTAAGGCTTGTAAAAGGCCTACCCATTCCCGTTATTTTTCATGGAATCAATAACAAACTTACCATTATAAATCCCATCATAGAACAAGGCCATTATCTTTCATTCGGCAAATCGCTCCTGAATCCCACAAAAACCATTTTAGAAAGCTTGCGAAATACGCCTCTAGATCAAATGCTCTTTGAAACGGACGATTCAAAACTACCTATTGAACAAATTTATGAACAGGCCTCCAAAATCTTGGAGATTCATGAAAAAACACTTGTTTTGCAAATCAAAAAAAATTTCAAGCATATTTTCTCAATAATATGAAGGATTTGAGTTGGTTGTCGCGAACCGAACTACTGGTAGGCCGTTCTGGCCTTGAAAAATTAAGTAAGGCTCATGTTTTAGTAGTTGGACTGGGAGGTGTAGGTTCCTTTGCAGCAGAATTTATTTGTCGTGGTGGTATTGGCAAGATGACTATTGTAGACGGGGACACCATTGACCCCACCAACAGAAATCGTCAATTACCTGCCTTAGCTACCAATCACGGACAGAATAAGGCAGACATTATGGCGGAGAGGTTAATGTCCATTAACCCTGAATTAACCTTAAATTCCATTCAATCCTTTGTGGAGCCAGAGGCGGTTCAGGATTTGTTGGATCAATCAAAATTCGACTATGTCATTGATGCCATTGACAGTGTTACTCCCAAAATTACTTTTTTACAAGAAGCCTATAAACGTGGATTGCCAATCGTTAGCTCGATGGGAGCAGGTGGCCGTATGGATCCTACCCTATTACGGGTAGCAGATATCAGTAAAACCTACAATTGTAATTTCGCCCAACAAATACGTAAAAACCTCAAAAAACTGGGAATAAGTAAAGGAATTAAAGCGGTATTTTCAACAGAAATACAAGACAAAAATTCGTTGATCCATACAGATGGTAGTAATTATAAAAAATCGGCTTACGGAACCATGTCCTATCTGCCCGCCTCCTTTGGGGCCACTTGTGCCTCTGTGGCACTTAGGGACTTGCTGGAGGAAAGTCTCCACAATTGATACCACTATTAGTACCATGGAGATATTGGTAGTGGTAATTACCAATACGCTTATCGCTTGGGAGGGGACGCAATGGTCCTCATGGAGTAGCACTGATACTAGCAAACAGGTATTAAAATAAAAGGATCATTCTGGTACCAGTTGGTATTCATTAATAGTTTGACCCGTTTTTCGACTTTCGCTGGTACGCTTCAAATGCAAATTTCTTTTTGTAATCAGGTCGATCACAAAAAATTCAATAATACCTCCCGTTTCACTTGGAGCCGGTACTAAGTTGGAGAGCATTAAGCTTTTGTTACCACTGGATATTTCCCAGGTGCCGGTAAGCTTTCTACCATCAATATCGGTATAAAGGGCAGACTCCTTGGAGGTTAAATCAATCCTGAAACGCTCGTACCCAGGCCGGATATTATTTGCGTTTCCTGCCTGATAAACCAACTGTCCATTTTCTTTTACGGTTTGTGCTTTCCATACAATACCTACACTAATATTTTCAATGCCCCGTGGCTCACAAGCACTAACAGCCAGTAATAGCCCTATAAATATCCCTATCTTTTTCATTTCCCAATTCATTAATTTCCAGTGATAGCAATTTTTTGAAAATACGATCTACCTTCTTTTTCTAATTTTATGATATATATCCCAGAGACCAAGTGCGATAACCGCTGCGTATACTCTTTGCTCTTTACTTCTTTATTATCGATCATGGTTCCGTTGGAACTATAAACGGTTACCCAGGAACTTTTACTGTCTGGGGAATTGATATGTAGTATACTATCATAATACCAAATCTGAACATTTTTATTTTCAACACCAGTGATAATAGCGGTAGCCGGCAGAGTAGCCACCTCGCTATATTCAGAACTCCCTATGCTGTTCACTCCCTTAATCCGGTAATAATAATCCATGACCTCTAATATTTCCTGGTCATCAAAGGAATTCTGGCCATATTCCTGCCTACCAATTTGAACAAAACCAGTCTCTGCAGCCGTTGAGCGCTCAATTATAACTTCCATCGTATTGGTACTTACAGGATCCCATGTCAGGCGAATAAGGTCAAAATCCAAAGGAATTATCTTTAAATTCTCCGGTTTTGCAGGCAGTGGAGCCTTTGGGGTTGTAACAGATACCACGTTGGAGTAACCAGAATTACCCACTGCGTTAACCGCTCGAACCCGATAATAGTAAGGTGTTAACTGCGTTAAGCCCACCTCTAAAAATTGAATAGTATTGGCCGCCACCTCCCCTACTTTTGCGAAGGATACTCCATCTAAGGAACGTTCAATTTCGAACCCACTTTCATTTTTAGAAACATCCTTCCAGGATAGTTGGACCGAAGAGAAATCCAAGGCTATGGCCGTTAACTCTAACGGATTGGCAGGAACAATATCTTTGGTGATAGCACTTGTAATATTGGACCAAGTGGAAGATCCTAGTGCATTTTGGGCTTTTACTCGGTACCAGTATTTGGTGGCAGGTAGAAGACCTTTATTTTTGAAAGTGATACTATCAGATACAGTTTCACCGATTTTAGTATAATTCTCGCCATCAATGGAGCTTTCAATTATAAAACCTGTTTCATTTTTAGAATTATCAACCCACGAAAGATCAATTTGGCTACTGGAGATGGTCGTTGCAACCAGATCGGAGGGTGCAACAGGAGGCAAGTCAAATGTTATCACTTTGGTAATATTAGAATAAGCAGACTTCCCTAAGGCGTTTATGGCTCTTACCCTGTACCAATATTTAGAAAATGTAGCCAAGCCCTCGCTACTATAGGAGACCGTATTGGCGGTTACTACTGATAGTAAGGTATAGGTGATACTATCGCTAGAAATCTCAATTTCAAAACCTGTCTCATTATTGGAATCATCCGTCCATCCCAAATTTACTCGCTGATTAGATATCGGAGTAGCCGTTAAATTCTTTGGTTTGTTGGGAATAGAATCAAGCGTTGTAACTTTAACAATATTTGAAAAAATAGAAACGCCTCCTTTATTTTTGGCCAATATCCGATACCAATAAGGGGTTAAAGGGCTCAAAGTTACGTTTTTAAATTTGGTAACATTGGCTCCAACATCCGCAATAAAATTAAAATCGGTACCATTGAGTGAACGCTGAATTTCAAAGCCAGATTCACTGGAGGCGTTATCCGTCCATATTATATCAATACGGGTTGCAAATACAGAGTCGATCTTCAAATTAGTAGGTGGAGCAGGAGGTTCAATAGAAGTAGTCGCAATCGCTATAATGGAATAACCAGAAGCACCAATACTATTAACTGATCGGATACGATAATAAAATTTCGAATCTGGTGTAAGTGGCCCATCCAAATACTGTGTGGTATTTGCGGCAACAGAAGCAATTTTTTCAAAGTCAATACCAGTCGAACTCCTTTCGATCTCAAACCCAGTTTCGTCACTCGATTCATCTGTCCAAGTAAGTTGTACCTGAAATTTCAGATCTGCTACCGCAATTAATTCTGATGGGGCCGCTGGCAATCCCTCCTTAGTAAACGCACAAGCTTGCGAAGAATAACCCGATTCCCCCGAAGCATTCTTAGCTTTCAAGCGATAACAATAATTAGTGGCTGATTTTAGACCTTTGTCTGTATAATTGTAGGTAGTCGAAAAACCTATTTCATCGATTTTTGCAAAAGTCACCCCATCAATGGAGCGTTCAATATCAAATGATACCTGGGCGGTATCAGAACTTGTCCAAGTTAAATGAATGGTAGAAGCAGACAGTGCAGTCACTTCCAAGTTTTTAGGCAAACTTGGAGGAGCCAATGGCGTAATGACTTTTAGCTCGTCACTATAAGGCCCACCACAGTTTTTTATACAGTTATAATATAAGCGGTAGGTGTATGTTTTATTGGCCTCCACATTTTTATCCTCAAAGGAATAATGGGTACTGTCCAAAACTCCGGATATTCTAGCGAAATGTTGTTCCTTATCACCCTCCTTTCTTTCCACTATATATTGCTCAGGCGTGGAAGCAAAGCGAGTCCATGCGAGGTTAACCTGTTGGTGCGTTATAAGAGTTGTAGACAACACCGGCTTTTGAGCATACCCAGTATTGACCACCAACAATAGGATCCATAATAGTAGTGAAGCAACATATATCTGAATTTGGAAAGGGTTTTTCATAGGTTAACATTTACTTATATTTCTGATAAT
>CAXBLH010000088.1:0-14928 GCA_963976315.1 uncultured Dyadobacter sp. | reverse complement strand
GTTTTGGGTGATGGTATTTTGGATTTTGAGTTAAAGGATAAAAAGTAAGTGATTAATCCAATTTGTTACATACGCTTCGACGGGGCTCAGTGTGACCTGGACGTAGCTCAGTGTGACAATAAATGAGTGTCAGGTTGAGCAGCGTCGAAACCAATAGATACGATGTACGTTACTATTAATCAATTTGTTACATTGACAAGGACGGGGCTCAGTGTGACAAGGACGGGGCTCAGTGTGACAAGGGCATGGCTCAGTGTGACAATAAATGAGTATCAGGTTGAATAGAATGAATGTGCGACCAGCCGAACTTAATAGGACAGCAATAAGATTTAATTAACCAGTAGTTTATGAAAAGTGTAATCAATGGCCAGTTGAAATACCTATTTTGAAACACAAACTAGAGATCCGGCCGAAGGAATGGTTCCAAGTGAAGGATTATATAGCAAGGTTAAGAAGGAAAATAATTATTTTAAATTGTACTATACTGGTAAAGTGTGGCTTGAAAATTGCCTCAAAGGGAATAGCCTTATTGACATTAGCCCTCGTTCTTATCTAACCATTCTTATTCAAATATGGAGTTATTTCCTAGTTTTAGTGGTAATTGCAAGAGGAAAGTGCAATTATTATTATTTGTTATGAACTTTTATTAAATAAATTAGATTCATGTGTTGATACATATATTATATTAAATTATCTAGTCATGAGTTTAGTTGAAAATTTGAAATGGCGCTATGCAACCAAAAAAATGAATGGTGAAACAGTGCCTCAGAATAAAATAGATTTTATTTTAGAAGCGGCACATTTGGCACCATCCTCCTCAGGTTTACAGCCATTTGAAATTTATGTGGTGACCAATTTTGCGTTGAAAGAAAAAATCAAGCCGTTGGCATATGGACAGAGTCAAATTGTGGATGCATCCCATTTGTTAATTTTTGCTGCTTGGGATAATTATACGGTGGAAAGAATAAATGAATACTTTACACGGTTAAATTTAGAAAGAAGTCTACCGGATTCTACCACCGACGAATACCGTAAAAGGTTATTAGGGATGTTGTCTTTACAAACAGAAGAACAAAATTTTGCCCATACTTCCAAACAAACTTATATTTCTTTGGCTTTGGCCATGGCAGCAGCGGCAGAAGTAAAAGTAGATGCCACACCGATGGAAGGCTTTGATGTGAAGGCACTGGATAAATTGTTGAATTTAGAGGAAAAAGGGCTTAAAAGTACTTCTATTTTAACACTAGGCTACCGGGATGAATCTCAAGATTGGTTGGTGAATCTCAAAAAAGTGAGAACGCCGAAGGAGCGTTTTTTTACTCATTTGAACTAATTTACCCCCCTCATGAAGTTTTAAGTTTTACGACTATTTATAAGATAAATTACGAGGATCAACGTACTTTTGACTTCATATGATGCCAGTGTAAAAAGTCGTTTGTTCTCAATCTACTTTTTGTATGCTACATTTGTGCTAGTAACTGCCACACTTAGGCAATTTATCAAGTATAGAGTAAGACTAAAACCGATTTTACAATCAATATTATTAAGAATGAAAAAGTTTACAATACTATTTATAGTTTTATTAATAGGAATAGGTGTTACCAAGGCTCAGGATTCAATCAAAGTAAAGAAGCACCCGAATATACAGTTTTTCCTCGAAGGTGGAGGCTCGCTAGGTTCTTCTACCTATAGTGGCGTAGGGGCTATGCAAGTGGATCGTTTCCTAGGTAAAAAGAAAAAAATTATCGTAGGTACAGGTCTACGTTTTACTGGATTTCATGGTAGCGATGTCAATTTCACAACTGCTCCAGCCAACTTAACATCAAATGATGAAAATATAGATACCTTATTAGCGCCTACGCCACATATTTATTCAGCCAATTTGATGCTTAACCTAGGCTATCAAATAACCGATAAATTTCAGGCTGGATTCTCTATTGATTTAGTAGGTTTTTCTTTTGGTCCCACTGGGTCTCCACGCTATATAAGAAGTGGGAAGTATAAAACTGTGAGTGCAAAACCTTCGTCACCAAATTATCTTTTGACAGGTGATCACGATATAGGTTCGTTAAATTCTCAGTTTTACTTAAAATATAAGTTTAGCAAAAGGTTTGGTGCCAAGCTGGCCTATCAATATTTGTTTAATGAATTAAGAACCACCACCACCGTACAAACCTCACCTGAGGCGAATAATAGATTCCGAAATAAGGACTCGTCTATTTATGTGGGAGGATTCTTTAATTTCTAGAACTCCAATTTTATACGAAAAGGCCTGTATAATTCTTAAATTGTGCAGGCTTTTTTGTGTTTAAAAAGAGGCGCCTTCTAATCTAGTACTGTCAATGGTTAAACCTATTTGAGTGTTATGGGAATTATTCAAAAGAACCTTACTTTAAAGGCAAAAGCCCGCGGTTTTCATTTGATTACCCAGGAAATATTGCAAGCTCTACATTTCGAGCTAGGTATATGCCACATTTTTATTCAACATACCTCGGCTTCTCTCACCATCAATGAAAATGCGGATCCCACCGTCCGAATGGACTTTGAAATGTTTTTTAACAAAGCTATTCCAGAACGGGATCCCGATTATTTGCATGATTATGAAGGTGATGATGATATGCCGGCACATTTAAAGGCTTCTGTTTTGGGGAGCTCTGTAACTATTCCCATTACGGAGGGTAAGTTCGCTTTGGGAATTTGGCAGGGAATTTACTTATGTGAACATCGTGATCATGGAGACGCTCGGCGACTTGTAGTAACCATTATGGGGGAATAGCATCACGTTTAAATTGTGTCGTCTGTAAGAGTAGTCTTATACGAACTACGTCTTCTTTTAAAAGCAATGAAAATTTTTTGCAGTGATCATTTGAGTTTCCTAGATGAAAAGACGACAGTTTATTGAAAGTGCTACGGGTGCAGCCATCATAACCCTAGGTTTGCCTGACCTTAATCCCAATCCTATATCAAAGTCTAAAATGGAGAAAAAAATCAAGATAAAAGCCGTCAGTGCTAATTTTGAGCGGGAACCATTAAATCCATACCGATTCAAGGGAAGTGCCATTACAGATAGCTGGCAAGTAGCCGCCATGCTCCAGTCCGAAAGCGGTATACGGAAGGTGGGATTGGGTACTCAGGGCGTCCTATGGTCGGATTCAAAAGTTTTTGCAGCACACTCTGAAAGTGCTGGAAATGCGCTCATGTATGCTATGACGGAACATGCCGTACAGCTGTTAAAAGGAGTAACCTTTACAAATCCAGTTCAGCTATTAGAGGATCTATTACCGGAGGTGTTAGCTTATGGTAAGAAAATTACCGGAAATCCAGATCTACGTAAGACTTTTGCTTTGAATGCTTTGGTGCCGGTTGACAATGCGGCTTGGTTACTTTATGCCGCTGAGAATGGTATTAGCCAGTTTGATGACCTGATTCCTGAAGCATACAAACCCGGGCTGTCGTATCGACATAATAAAGTCGCGAGTATTCCTTCCTTTGCCGTAGGTACTGAAACAGAAAAATTAAAAGCCGCCGCGGATGAAGGTTATTTTATTTTAAAATTGAAAACAGGGGCTCCCGGAACTCAAAAGGAGATGATTGAAAAGGATATAGCCTTTTTGACCTCTGTGCATAAAACCATTGGACATTACGAAACGCCTTATACCCACAATGGTAAAATACCCTATTATTTTGATGCCAATGGCCGATATGAAAAAAAAGAGACTTTACAAAGGTTTTTGGATCACGCCAAAAAGATTGGTGCTTTTGATCAAATAGCCGTGATTGAAGAACCTTTTGAAGAAAGTAACGAATCCTTTGTGGGGGATCTGGGAGTTCGTGTTGCAGCGGATGAAAGTGCCCATACGGTCGACGATGCAGCGCATCGTATGGAGCTTGGTTATTCGGCGATAGCCGTAAAGGCGATTGCCAAAACCCTAAGCATGACCATGAAAATAACTCAGTTGGCTTATGAAAAGAAGGTACCCTGTTTTTGTGCAGACCTGACCGTAAGTCCTATTTTGGTAGATTGGAATAAAAATGTGGCGGCTAGAATGCAACCTTTCCCTGGGATGACCGTAGGTTTGCAGGAGACCAATGGCCATCAATATTACAAGAATTGGGACCGACTAATGAGCTATCATCCCCGTTCAAATGCTTCGTGGGTCCATACGCAAAAAGGTGTGTATATCACCGACAAAAGCTTTTACGCAGAAAGCGGGGGTATTTTGATGCCGTCGGAACATTACGAACAGCTTTTTATTTGATCTATCGGGAATAATAAGGGCCGTGAACAGATTTGATGATACGGCTCTCATTGTTATCTTCCAGAATAATAACTTGGAAACGTTCCCCTTTTTCGGAAACACGAATTACAATATGTCCAGAATCACTTTTTAGTTTTTGAAGCATTTCGCCAATGACGAGTTTGTTAGCTTCTAGCATATCAGTAGCAAAAATAGCGCGAGGTCCTGGATATATTGTTTCGGAAAGCATTCTGTCCAGGACATCATGGCCGGGATGATCGGACGACCAAACGGGTATAACCAGTACTTGTGGTCTTAATGCGGCAAGTAGCCTATCATTTTGAGAGTCACGGTTTCCGTGATGATCAACTATAAGGGCTTCTACCGGACCAACTATTTGCGATACAGGGGTTTCAATATCCTGCCACATAGGAGAACCAAACCTCAAAACACCAGGCATATCACCTCCAGAGAAATAATCGAATCCACCGTAGGATAGTTTTATACCAATGCTGCACATATTTTCCGATGGGTACTGGCCCGGTTGTAAACTCGCCAATTCAGGAAATAAATTCTTGGTAGTATTTCCTATCCCAGTCCAAAGTGCTCCATTACTAATGATATTCCTAATTTCAAATGAATCGTGGTACCTTTCTGGGTAGTTTTTTAAGGTGATTTGCTCCTTGCTACCTGCTACACTTTTTTCAAATGTAATTGAATTATTTTTGCTTTGTGATGCTACAAAAGATTTGTAGTTCTGCATCATTTTGTCATTGAGGAGATTAGGGAAATCGTAATTGGGGTAACCTCGATCAATGATTTTATGGATAGGAATGTAATTAGCCACTTCTGTGATACCCGTCAATAGATAATGGCCATCTACTGATTTTTGTGAAATGCTAGCAGGAGCACCCATGTGGTCATCATGGAAATGGGTAATTTGGGCGTAATCCAAATGTGGATCTAGCCCTGCCTCTAGCATACAAGTCCTTATATACCTTGCGATCCATTCGCCGGGTTGCCGGTCCAAGGAGGGTTTTGCAGCCGTGTTCCTAGGGCTCTTTGTACGAGGTTTGGTTGGGTCGAGCGCACCAGCATCAATTAAGAGCGTAGTGCCATCAGGTAGTAATAAAAAGGTAGCATTCCCCCGACCAGTATTGATATGGTGAATATCTAGTTGACCAGATTTCCAACTTGGTAGTTTTTCACCTATTACTTGGGCATATACATCTGTGAAGATACATATACCCAAAAATAAGGCAATCATGACTTTGATGTGCTTCATCAGCTATGATTAGTTTTTTAAGATTGGACTTTATTACTAATGATGGTGCAGGAAGACTTTTGCTATCGATCAATTTCTGAGACATTTCACGACACTGATCTTTAAATAGAGGTAATTGACAAGCGGCAGCCGTTTGCCAATTACATGATTATTCTTCGTTTACTAAATAGATGCCTTCGTCGGTAATGCGAATTAGTCCTTTGCGATAAAGTGCACCAATTGCTTTTTTGAAAACCTTTTTGCTAATGGCTAGTCGGTCATAAATTTCCTCTGGAGAGCTTTTGTCAGACAGGTCTAAAAATCCATTAGCCTCATTAAGCAGTTTGTAAATCGCATCGGCATTAGGCTCTATGGCTTCATAACCTTTTTTTTGTAAGGATATATCAATTCTATTTTCATCACGAATTTTACTTACGAAACCCTTTAATTTATCACCAATTTCAATTTTGGTGAAAACCTCGTTGTCGTAAACCAATCCTTTATGATATTGATTGACGATGACATTATAGCCCAAATCCGATTTTCGATAGACCATCAGATCAACTTCGTCTCCTTCCGCAACAGTTAACCGATCATATTCCAAAAAGCGGTCTATTTTTGTGGAGGCAATTAAGCGGGAAGATTTTTGATCCAAATATAAAAATACAACATGTTTTTCTCCAACAGCCATAGGAGTACTTTGTTCTCTAAACGGAACAAAAAGATCTTTGATTAACCCCCAATCCATAAATGCGCCATGTTCGGTCACATCTATTACTTCCAATAGTGCAAATTCATTCCGAACAATTTTTGGAGTTTCAGTCGTTGCAACCGGACGATCTTCGGAATCTAGATAAACAAAAACCTTTAATTCGTCATCGATCTTCATATCATCAGTAAGGTATTGATTTGGCAAGAGTACTTCTTCACCTTCTACCTCACTCAAAAAAAGTCCTACACTTGTTACCCGCTCTACCGTCAGGTTATTATATTTTCCTATGAATAGCATTGCTGCTTTAATTTAAGTTTGGGTGCAAAGATACCCTTTAAGCGCTAACAAATTAGTCATCTTCGCCAAAGTTGCCACCATTATCTGGTTTTTGACTTTCTTTTGATCTGTTCAAACGATAGGAAACGGTTAAAAGGGCTTGTCGAGTTCTCCATTGGAATTCAGATTTTGAATAATACCCCAGGTTTTCTACAATGCTTCTACGTTTTTGAGAATTGAATAAATCCCGAATACCAAGGGTAACGGTTCCATTTCCTTTGAATATGTCTCGTGCAAATCCAAGATCTACGACGTACATAGCCAGTGTTCGGCCTTGTGTCGTTTTACGGGGTGCCTGGTAATTTAAAGAGGTTTGAAAGTCAATATTTTTGAATATCGTAACCTTTGACGTTAGCCTACTATTCCACGAATAGGTATCGCTTTTCAGTAACTGATCATTAAACCTGCCTTCATTTATACTTCTAAACAAATTGGCATTGGTATTTAATTTCCACCATTTGGCAAGGTCATAGCTAAGGTTAAACTCCAAACCATAGGAGTCGCCAGTGGATAAATTAACGGGTGTAATTCTTGTAAAACCAGTAGAATCTACGCTGGTTAAGTATTCAATCACACCAGTTCTTCTACGGTAATACACACTGGAGAGTAGCGTACCTTTATCCATATTGATAAGGTGGCCCGCTTCGAATGAATGGGTATATTCTGGGTTCAACAATGGGTTCCCTGATCGGAAAACACGCGAATCACTAAAATTCGAAAACGGGAGTAAGTTTCTAAACCCCGGACGACTTAAACGGTAGCTATAACTTAACTGTAACGTTTGTTTTTTATCCAGTTCATAAGACAAATGAACACTAGGGAATACGTTGAAATAAGTGCGACGATTGCCTACGTTTGTTTTTTTAAGTTCCGTTTCAATATCACTCAGTTCACCACGAAGGCCTGCTTGTGCGGCTATTTTTCCGAATTTTTCGCTGGCCATAATGTATGCCGCATATATTCTTTCATTATAAGTTAAATAGTTATCGAAATCAGGAAGTACATTCCATTGTTGGAATTCGTCTTGCTGGTCTACAGAAAAGTTGTTGTCAAGTTGCCGAATAGAACCTTTAAAACCGGTTTCGAATTTCCCTATTTCGGAAAAAGGATGCACATAATCTGCTTGAAAAAGTATGTTTTTCTCATCCTCGGTATTGATTGATCGTTGTAAAAGAGTATTGTCGCTCCCTACTACATATTGGTTGAAATTTGCAGATTCGGTTTCATCACTTAGTATATACTTAAAATCCATACTCAGGTTTTGCCCCTTTTTCTCAAAAGTCTTTTTATAAGCTACAGCTGCTTCAAAATTAATGCGTGGTTCTTCTTCAATTTCATTTCGTATGACCGTTTGCGTTAAAGTATTTTGGAAATCGTAATCCCGGTATTCCAGAGTAGATTTGTTTTTGTTTTTGGAGTGTCGATAGGAGACCGTGGTGGTAAGCGTATTCTGATTGTTAATAAAATAATCCATACCTACCGTGAAATTATTCGACAGGCCGCCTCTGTTTCGGCTGCTAATTTGTTCATACACAAAACTGGTATCTGCACTATTGTATTCTTGTCTGGAATTTCCTTTTCCTGGCCCTTTACGATAACTAAGGCCATAACTTGCTATTAAATTCGTTTTGTTTTTGCGATAATTTATGTTGAAAGAACCTCCATAATTGGCAGGCTGACCAAGAGTTCCTACAAAAGAGCCATTCAGCCCATACCGTACATTTTTCTTCATGACAATATTCAATATCCCAACTTCACCTTCGGCATCGTACCGGGAGGATGGATTTGCTTTAAGGCTTCTGCTGGGTTCATGCCAATCATGCCAGATTGTTTGCCATTAATTAATATTCTTACGTTTTGGCTACCACGAAGGGCCACATTGCCATCAATATCCACCGTTACAGAAGGAACATTATTTAGAATCATGGACGCGTTACTACCCATATTAGTGAGGTCACTACCTACATTAAAAACTCGCTTGTCAAGGCTTAATTCCATCTGGCTTTTTTCGCCAATTACAACTACTTCTTCCAAAAGTTGTGTGTTAGATTTTAAGGATACAGCGCCTAAATCCTTGTTTTGATTGAAACCTTTTAAAGGCAAGAATTTATCCAACATGGTTAAATTGCTAAACTTTAGATAGTAGTCTCCTTTTTCTACCTGCATCATAAAAGAACCTTCTACATCAGAGGTAGTACCGGTTATTAGAGTAGAATCAAGTCTAAATAAGGCAATATTAGCAAATGGTATGGCTTCATTATTGCTATCTACAACTTTTCCACTCAGGGCAAACGTCTGTTTATCAGGCGTTACCTGTGCAGTAGCAGTGAGCATTAAATAGGAAAGCAAGGTGGTGAGAAGTATTCGTAGGAACATTATGATTTTATTAGGTGAGTATTGCAAGGGGCAAATGTAAAAGCATACTAAGCCCCTTAGACGATTTTCTATGTCAAAAGTTTAATGGGGGATGTAGAAATTATCATTAATTAATTTGACAACACAATCTGTAAAAAAAACGTACCATCGATAGGGATTGGAAACTTAAGTTTACATTTCGTATCGATGGTACCTAGCTATTTATTATTTTGAAACTTTGGATACTCTAAATTTCCAAAGAATTTGTTAGTCGGTTTAGCTCAATCTCAGCAGCTTTTGCGGCAAAATTAAGGTTAATTAATTTGTATCCAGAATCTTCAAAGCTCTTCTGCGCTTCCCGAACATCAATAATGGTAGCTTGTATTAATGCGAAACGTTCCAAAGTGAGTTGTAGCAGTGCTTTGCTTAGTTCATGGTTTTTTTTCTGAATTTCGATTTGTTCTAATGAGCTCATGTAAGTTTGATAAATACTTACCGCACTGGAACTGTTGTCGCGCAGTATTATATCCTTTTGTATGCGCGCGTTTTGGGTATTTAGTTCAGCCACTTCTTGTTGTCGACGATACACCGTCCCATTATAAATTGGGATACTCAAAGTGATATTGGCATTGGGTCCCACGGTTCTATTTAATAAAGTAAAACCAGCGGTGCTTTGGTTTCGCGAATAATTATAGGCCATATTGAAGCGAACGGAGGGATATCGTTGAGCGGCAGTTTCGCGCACTAGTAATTCATTAATCTTGATTTGTTGGTCGGCTGCCTTATAATCAGCATTGTTTTTTAATCCTTCCAGAATTGGCTCTAAGGTAATTGGTTGCCACACTATTACCGTATCAGTGACCAAAATTTCGGCGTTGTTTTCAAGTACTAATAGGTATCTGAGCTGCGTTTTAGCAATTTTTTCAACCATTTCTTGTTCCAGCAGGGATTGGTTTAGAGTGTTAAGATCGATCTCTGCTTGGAAAATATCTGCGTTATTAGCCATTCCTGCTTCTTTTCTGACTCTCAAAATTTCCAGTCTTTTCTGCGAAGCTAAAATAGATGTTTTAATCGTATTGATATAACTGTGTTGTCTCACGACATCATAATAGCTGGTGGAAACTTCGGCAATGGTGTTTTGAAGGAGTGAGTTAAGGTTTTCCTTGCTCTGATCTTCCTGGATGCCGAGTCGCTTTTTGGTTGTAACTACTCTGTTTCCGTTGTAAAGCAAAATACCTGCTGTAATATTTGCTTGGGTATTGTTACCAGTAGTACCGCGTTTATTGGTTTCTGTACCGTTACTCAAATTTTGTTTTAAGTTGGTAAGTTGTTCGGTATTGGCAATGTTGCCAGTCACGGTAGGTAGTCCACCTGCAATTCCATAGTGGTTCAGTATCGTGTTGGCCTCCACATTGTTTTTAGCAATTTCCAATTCATAATTGCTTTTTACAGCCAAATCAACAGCGTCATGAAGCGAAATTTTAAGGGTATTATCTTGGGCAAAGATCGAAAAAGGTAGGCCGGCCAGCAAAGCCAGTAGGTACCAATTTTTAATGTGGCGAAACAGCGTCATGGATGATAAGGAGTTGGCTTTGATTATATTTTTTATTTGG
Organism: uncultured Dyadobacter sp.; assembly: GCA_963976315.1. Taxonomy (GTDB): domain Bacteria; phylum Bacteroidota; class Bacteroidia; order Cytophagales; family Spirosomataceae; genus Dyadobacter. The sequence continues at coordinate 4,410 of CAXBLH010000088.1, read as the reverse complement.
TTGGATTCGAATAACCGATATCCTTTATACTATTTTTTCATTTACAATTCATTCGGAACTTGCTTAATCTGCTTTAATTCGCGCTCCATTTTCATTTCCTCGGTCACAATTTCATGTTTAGGAGATATAAAAGTATAAATAGCCGGAATTACAAATAAGGTCAGTATTAAAGAGAACATCAAGCCACCGACAATCACCACACCAAGTGGTACACGGCTAGTAGCAGCAGCACCTAAGCTGAGCGCAATAGGGAGAGCTCCACCGGCAGTAGCAAGGCTAGTCATAAGAATAGGGCGCAGTCGCTGTGTGGCTGATTCCACAACGGCATTTAGGCGGTTTAAACCTTGTTCCCTTTTTTGATTTGCAAATTCTACAATTAAAATCCCATTTTTTGTAACCAGCCCGATGAGCATGATCATACCAATTTGAGAAAATATATTAATTGTTAAATCAAAAATGTACAAGCTCAATAAGGCTCCTGCCAAAGCCAAGGGCACGGTAATCATGATTATAAATGGATCTTTAAAACTTTCAAACTGTCCAGCCAAAACTAGGTACACCAAAAGTAAAGCCAGTCCGAAGGCAAAACTTGTATTGGAAGAACTCTCTTCGTAGTCTCGAGATGGACCACTTAATGATGTCTGGAAACTTTCATCTAATAGTCTGTTCGCTATGGCACGCATCGCCACAACTCCTTCGCCTACTGTTTTGCCTTCTGTCAAAGAGGCCGACAGTGTTGCACTCTTATATCTGTTGTAATGATATAGGGTAGGAGGGCCACTTTCTTCCTGTATGTTTACCACGGAAGTAATGGGGATATTCTCACCACGAATATTTCGAACATATAATTTTTCAATATCCGATGGAGTTAGTTTGTCCGACTTTTTAAGCTGCCCGATTACTTCATATTGCTGTCCGTTCATGATAAAATACGCCAGTCGACGACCACTAAATGCGGCCTGAATAGTGGCCGCAACATCGCTAGTGGATAATCCCAAGTCCTGTGCTTTAAGTCGATCAATGGTAAGTTGGACTTCGGGCTTATTGAATTTAAGATTTGCATCCACATTTTCAAACGTAGGGTCTTTGCGTACTTCTTCCAGAAACCTAGGTAATACTTCTTTCAGCTTCTCAAAATCAAGGTTTTGTAAGATAAACTGAACAGGAACCGCTCCACGAGACCCTATCCCTACGGCAATGGTTTGTTCCTGAGTTGCGAAGATTTTAGCATCGTTAAATTCAGGTAGCTTTTTATTTATGGCTTGTGCAATTTCATTTTGACTCCTTATCCTTTCGGAAGCAGGTACCAAACCAATGCGTCCAAAAGCGCTATTCATGCCCGAACCTCCAAAGCCCGGCGTTGCAGTGAAGGTGAAAGACTTCTCAGGGATGGAATCGTTCAAATAATTGCCCACCTCATTGGCAATTTGTTCCATTTGTAAAAAGCTAGTTCCTTCCGGCGCAGTCATAGAAAACCTTAGGCTGTTTCGATCTTCCATAGGTGCAAGTTCACTTTGCAAGTTGGAATAGGTATACCAAATTATTCCTCCACAAGCCAATACTATTACCCAGGCTAACCACCGGGCTTTCATGAATGCTTGAAGGGATTTGTTATATCCACTTTCCATACCCGTAAAAAATGGTTCTGTTTTATTATAAAACCAACCATGTTGTGCATTTTTGCGATTCAAAAATACATTCAATACGGGTGTGATCGTAAGAGAAACGAAAGCAGAAATTAGAACCGCTGAGGCTACTACAATTCCAAATTCTCGAAAAAGACTCCCTACAAACCCTTCCAAAAATATAACCGGCAAAAATACGACTGCAAGTGTTAAGGAAGTGGAGATTACGGCGAAAAATATTTCCTTACTTCCTTCTAATGCTGCCTGCCGAATTGGTAATCCGGACTCAAGTTTTCGAAAAATATTTTCGGTTACAACAATTCCATCATCCACCACTAGCCCAGTAGCTAGTACAATTCCAAGGAGTGTAAGGATATTGATGGAAAAACCAAAAAGATACATGACAAAAAAGGTAGCGATCAACGAAATCGGTATATCTATGAGCGGCCTTACCGCAACCATCAGGTTCCTGAAGAAAAATAATATAACTATTACAACGAGGCTAAATGCGATCAACAAGGTTTCTTCTACTTCTTCTAAGGATTGACGTACGAGGCTGGTATTGTCGATCAACACGTTAAATGTGATATCGGATTTATTGGATTTTCGAATTTCGTCTAATCGTTTGTTAAATTCATCCGAAATTTGAATATAGTTGGCACCAGGTTGGGGGATAACAGCAAGCCCAACGGAATAAACACCATTGTATTTCCAACTTTGCTCCTCATTTTCCGGTCCAATCTCCACTTTGGCTACTTGACTCAGCCGTACTATTCCTGTTGCATCCTGTTTTATTATAAGATCTTTAAATTCTTCTTCGGTAGTAAGCCGGCCTAGGGTTCTGATCGTAAGCTCGGTGTTATTACCATAAATTTTACCAGCGGGCAATTCCACATTTTCTTTATTCAAAGTGGCACTAATATCATTGAATGAGATATTATAGGCATTCATTTTGTCTGGATCCAGCCAAATACGCATTGCATAACGTTTTTGGCCATAAATGTTTATTGCACTTACACCGTTGATGGTTTGGAGGCTTTGTTGTAAAACATTCTCAGCATAATCACTCAGTTCCAGTAGTCCTTTAGAAGGGCTCTGAATAGCCAGTAAAAGGATGAAATCGCTATTGGCATCCGACTTTTGCACCACTGGAGGGGCATCCAGATCTTGTGGTAAACTACGCTGTGCCTGACTCACTTTATCCCTTACGTCGTTGGCAGCCGCTTCTAGATCAGTCTCTAGGTTGAATTCAACTGTTATTCTACTGGATCCAATTTGGCTTGAAGAACTAATACTTTTTACACCAGGTATACCATTAATCGTTTTTTCGAGCGGTTCAGTAATCTGGCTTTCAATCACATCGGCATTCGCTCCTGTGTAGCTCGTTCTTACGTTTACGATTGGAGGGTCAATGGCGGGATAGTCGCGTAAGGAAAGGAAATTATAGCCTACTACGCCAAATAGTATGACCAAAAGGTTCATAACGATGGCGAGAACAGGACGTTTAAGGGATAATTCGGAAATATTCATGTGGGAATCTCAAGACTTAGATTGAAGCCGGCGTTTGTTTAGACTGTTCTTCTCGTACTAATTGCTTTACACTACGCACCTTTACAGCTGCATTGGGACGCGTAAATAGTACCCCTGATACTACCACCGAATCCCCTACATATAGTCCGCTTATCACTTCTATATTATTTTCTTGACGATCACCAGTTTCTACGGTGTTATATTTGGCCACGCCATTCTCAACGGTAACAATTTTCTTGGATTTGGCTTCCGGAATGATACAATTGGTAGGCACCAAAATAACCGACTTGTCTTTACTCACATTAATATTAATTTTTGCAAAGGCACCAGGGTTCGCTAGCCCTCCGTTTAAGACAGCCCTTACGGTTAAGTTTCTAGTATTTAGGTCAATAGCCGGTTCGGTGGCTATAATCTTGGCAGTTCTGGAAGTTTGGTCGTCTGCAAGGTGTACTTCTACGCTACTCCCTTTGTGGATATATTTTTGATAAACTTCTGGAACTGTGAAGTCCACCCTAAGCTGACTGAGCTGCTGAATAGTGGCAAGTATGGTAGCTGTAGTAACCACGGCTCCTTCACTTACCCTTCTTAATCCAACTGTACCCGTAAACGGAGCGCGAATGATAGTTTTGTCAATCAAAGTTTGGGTATACTGTAAATCTGCTTTAAAACCATTTAGCACACTTAAATTCTGATCGTAGTCTGCCTGGTTAACCCCATTGATATCGATCAGTTTTTTAAGGCGTAAGTCTGTTTTTTCAGCCAAAGCCAACTGAATTTTGATTTTATCAAGCTGGGCAAGTAAATCTGCATTGTTGATTTTGGCAATTACCGTGCCTTTTTTGACAACTTGTCCTTCGGGGATGTTAACATAGGTTAGCAATCCATTGACTTCGGGTTTAAGCTCCACAAATTCATTGGCTACCACCGTACCATTCACCTCCACAAAGTCTGAAACCAGATTTTTTTGAGCAATGATTACATCCACAACTGTGGCTTTGTCCTTGTTACTTTTCTGAAATGTATTTTTCTTCTCTTTACATGCCCCCATATGGAGCGTCAACGAAAAAAGAAGTATGGCACCAAAAACGGAAATTTTATACGGTTTATGGAGTTTAGGGAGTTTAGGATTACTGTTTTTCATTTAATTAAAGTACACTTCATCAGGTTAGGAATTTCTTATGGTTGTTGATTTTTTTAATAAACCGCAGTTATACTTATAATCCGCAGAATTAAGATTCTACTCTAAAATTACTGT
>CAXBLH010000087.1:0-15031 GCA_963976315.1 uncultured Dyadobacter sp. | reverse complement strand
GGAAAAAGGGCTGGAGTAACTGCGCTATTAACAGCAGTAATTCCAGCCCTTTTAAAATTTACTAATTTACTTATTATTTGTTTTCTCTGTTAATTCCAGTTCTAACGTTTAATAGTAATTTTTGCGCCATTTTTTCGGATTGATTCATAGACAGCGTCCACCACAATCATGTCCTTCCAGCCTTCCATGCCGGTAACATTCGGATCCGGTTTGTGGTTTAGGATACAATCAGCTATACCGTCCATTTGGTAGGCTTGGTGATTGACATCAGGTTGGTTGAGTTCTCCCAAATGGGTTTTACCTCTGATAGGGCCATACCCAAATGCTGGTACTAGTTCAGCCCATCCTTTGGTACCCATCACATGTAATCGTTCGGAATGATTAAAATTATAGGTGCAGCCACAATTGGCAATTATACCGCTAGGGAATCCCAGTTGAAAGGTGATGGTTTCATCCACCTCTTTAAATTTAACTGGATCGGTTTTACTTTCTTGTGCAGTTACCCAAATCGGTTCTTCTCCGGTACAATAGCGTGCACCATTTAAAGCGTACACGCCCACATCCATCATGGCACCTCCGCCGGCCAATGCTTTTTTTAGTCGCCATTGGGTAGGGTCTCCAATGGTAAAGCCCATGTAATTATTAACGTGCATTATTTTACCAAATTCGCCAGCTTCCCTCATTCTGACCACTTCTTTGGTGTGAGGTTCAAAATGTAAACGGTATCCCACATAAAATTGAACACCTGCCTTTGCGCAGGCATCTACCATTTCCTTTGCCTGCTTGGCATTATCGGCCAGTGGTTTTTCGCATATCACGTGTTTTCCAGTGGCCGCTATTTGTAAAACATGTTTGTGATGTAGCGAATTGGGTGTAATAACATATACCACATCAATATCAGGGTTGTTCTTTAGTTGTGATACAGTGTCATAATTGTAGGTGTTTTTGTCGGGTATATCATATTTCTCTTGCCAAGTTTTAATTTTTGAAGGGGTGCCAGATATTACTCCGGTAATTTTTGCCATTTTGCATTCCTTCATGCCTCTCGCAACAATGTTTGCATACCCTCCAAGGCCCATGATGGCCACACGTAAAGGGTTTTCGACAGTAATATTTCTGATTGGGGTATTGGCAGCCAAAGAATAATCGGTGATAGCCGTTAAGCCAATGCCGAGTGAAAGTTTTTGAATAAAATCACGACGAGAATTCATGTATAATGTTGTTTAGGTATTGAATGTGTTTAGTTATTTAAAGGATAAGGATGTTAATATCTCCTTATAATCAAAAAGATGCCAGCGGTTTCAAACGTTAATAGCAAAAGCGATCTTGAAATTGGATGCGACTACATTGTAGTCGAACTTCAATAATTGTTACCATGGCAAAGGGCCGTTAGCCCTGTATTCTTCGTAGCACCAATTTTGCCCTATTATTTCAAAAAAGGGAACGTAACTCTGATAGCCTATTACAAGGATCTCGGAGGGGTTAATGGTCAGCCTAGAAAACAAATTCTGGCGATATTTGAACAGATTGTGAACTTAAATTTACAATTAAATGTATATACATTAAATGTAACAACATATAAATTTCAAAACTATGAAAACGCTCATAAATGGACTTCACCACGTAACTGCATTAGCCAGCGACGCACAAAGAAATGTAGATTTTTATGTAGGTATTTTGGGTCAGAGAATGGTTAAGAAAACCATTAATTTTGATGCGCCTGACGTTTACCATTTATATTATGGGGATGAGACAGGTTCCCCTGGCTCCATACTAACCTTTTTTCCTTATGCCGGTTTACAACGTGGAAGGAAAGGAGGAGGTCAATTGACTTATACGGCGTTTTCAATTCCTACGGCTTCTTTGAGTTACTGGATGGATCGTTTGACTGCCTTTGGGATACCATTTGCGGGGCCTTATCAACGTTTCAACGAAAGTTATTTACGTTTTGAAGATTTTGATGGAATGGGTGTAGAGCTCGTGGCCAACAGTATTGATACCAGACCTGGTTGGAATAATGGTAAAATACCACAGGAGTTTTCAATCAAAGGGTTTTATACTGCCACACTTAATGAGTTTAATATTGATAAAACGGTTTCGTTATTAACCGAAGTGATGCAGCATCAATTAATAGGTGAAGAGGAAAATATTTGGCGTTTTGAAGCTTTAAATGGTGGCCCCGGTAATTATGTAGATGTGCAGAAATCTCCAAAAGATGTACGTGCTTTACAAGGGGCGGGATCTGTACATCACCTAGCATTTGCTACGGATACGGATGAATCGCAACTAGAAATTCGGGAGAATTTATTGGTTGCTGGGTATTATCCCACCGAAGTGCTGGATCGTAATTATTTTCATAGTATTTACTACCGCGAACCCGGGGGTATCCTTTTTGAAATTGCCACGAACCCTCCTGGTTTTGCGGTGGATGAGCCTGTGGAATCCTTAGGAGCAAGTCTTAAACTACCAGAATGGTTTGAGCCCAGAAGGGAACGAATTGAAGCTGGATTACCAACGATTGTTGCCGTTGCCCAATAAATTATGAACTGACTTTTTGCGTAAGTTATTCAAGCGCAAAAAGTCAAAATTGATATAGAAATGCATTCAGCTAAAAATGTAATATACAAAGGAGTGGCCTTGCAGGAAGCCACAAAAGTGATGATAATGATTCATGGCCGTGGTGCGAGTGCGCAAAGTATTCTTTCTCTAAGTGACTACTTTGAAAATGATACAATGGCCTATATAGCTCCTCAGGCGGAAGGTAGCACTTGGTATCCCTATAGCTTTTTGGTACCCGAAAAAGAAAATGAACCTAGCTTATCTTCTGGACTGGAAGTTATTAATACTTTGGTAGAGTCATTAATTTCTGAAAATGGGTTTTTACCAGAGAATATTTTTTTACTAGGGTTTTCCCAAGGAGCTTGTCTAGCTTTAGAATATTCGGCACGAAATGCCAGGAATTATGGTGGTGTTTTTGCATTAAGTGGTGGCCTGATAGGTCCTCATTTGGAAGTAGAAAAGTACCAAGGGCATTTTAATAAAACGCCCATTCTGATCGGGTGTAGTGATATTGATTTTCATATTCCCAAAGAAAGGGTGGTGGAATCCGGAAAATTAGTAGAAGGGTTGGGGGCAGAGGTATTGGTTCAGCTCTATCCGAATTTTGGACATTCGGTGCATGAGCGGGAAATTTCGTTCATTAATGAGGTGTTAGGACGTACTCAGGTAATTTACTGAAAATAGTTTGTTAGTCAGTTAGTGAAAACCTTCCAGACTCCAACAATTGTTGTAATCTGGAAGGTTTTTTTAAACAGGCTCTTAAACTTGTAATGTTAATTTTTTTGCTACTTCTTTCTGCTTCTTTTTGCGTCCCCACCAAATCATGAACCCAGTAACTGGTAAACTTGCGCAAGTTAAACTGATGACAAAGGCCAATATTTTAGTAGGCAAACCCAAAATCGCGCCTATGTGGATATCGTAATTGGCGGCAACTACTTTTTCGCCAAAATTTTTGTCACTATGCGCATGGTTGTGCAGCATTTCTCCCGAGTTTTCATCAAAAATAATACTGTGGTTGACATGGTAGGAATAGCTGAGGTCTTTCACAAACACCGAGAAATTCGGATGCTCATGGTCGTCAATATGTGGATGCCCCAAGTCAATACTATAACCATAGGAATTTGGATATAGCATTTCGACCTTATTCGCTATTTTATCCAAAGTACCCGTATTTTTTAATTCAATAGGCGCTTGGGTTGTGATTTCTGCAAAGTCGGGGTATACAGTTTCTCCACCTGAAAATACAAAATAGACGAATGCCTGCATCCATAAGAATGCGTAAAAAATACCTGTTAAAGCGATAATAATAGCCACAAATGAAGCATAAAAACCTAGTATATTATGCAGGTCGTAATTCTTTCGTTTCCAGTTTTTGACATTTTTCCAATTAAACCAAAAGCGTTGTTTTCTTGCTTTCTTATTTTTGGGCCACCAAAGTACAATTCCACTGATAAGCATGATTATAAATATCAAGGTTGGAATACCTACTAAGTAAGTGCCCCAAGTGCTTTTTAGTAAAAAACTCCAATGGATGTATTTTACAATATTGAAGAAACCGTTTTTCTCGTCTATCACCGCTGCGACTTTACCCGAATATGGGTTTACATACACGGTTTTGTAAATGACGAATTCATTGAAATAATTCCAACCGTTGGGATCACTTTCGTAATAAAAAAACTGATAGTTCCTCGATTTGTCTAATGGGATTTCTACCCAATGTAACGGGTACTTTTCATTGGTTTGTTGATTGATACTAGTTTCCAATTCATGGATGGAGAGCAACTCCTTTTGCGATGGATTTTCCTCGCTGTGGTAGAGGTACTCTTTCCGTAAGAGGCTCTGTATTTCGTCTTTGAAAACATATAATGCTCCGGTAATACTCACTATAAATACCACTAGCCCGGTACTAAGTCCGAGCCAGAGATGAATTTTGCCGATCGTTTTTTTTATCGTCACGATTTTCTAAAATTTGTAATTGATGGTTAATCGGGCGTTTCTTAGTGGTTCGGTTTGCCAGTAGTAAAAACCACCCCAATCATAATAAGCGGCACCTACATACAAATATTTATTGAGAAGGTTATTCACATTCAAAGCAATTGAAAAATTGTTGGCTTGGTATGAAATTGCTCCATCCATTCTGAAATAGTCTTCCATAGACTGGCTGGAACCGTCAAATACGTACCAGGAGGAACGTCCATTTTGATATTGACCGCCAAGTGAAACGCCCCAGCCAGTTAGTTTGCCATTGGTAGCTTTATAAGCAAGCCAGGCATTTGCAATGTTTTTGGTAGAACCTGGTACCGCAATTCCAATATTTTCAGGATTGGTGTCTTCGGTTACTTTGGAGTCGGTATAGGCATAGTTAAGTGTAAGGTCAAGTCCGTGTTTTATTTGACCTCTCAAATCAAATTCTATACCCTTTGTTACACTTTGGCCTAGCTGAATCGAAAAGTTTGGATTTTGTGGATCGGCCGTTAATATATTGTTTTTGGTAATTTTGTATGCCGCCAAGGAAGTGGTCCATAAGCCGCCAAGCCATTCTCTTTTCAAACCCAATTCATTGTTCGTGCCAGTAATAGGTTTGAAGGAGTTACCTTTTGAATCGGAGCCTGCTTGGGGAACAAAGGCTTGGTCCACTACGCCATAAACGCTCGTATGGTCGTCAATGGAATAGCTCAATCCAAATCTGGGTGTAAACCGTTTGGCTTTTGCAATACCTGAGTAGGGGTCTGCATTTTGAGAAACTGTATATCGGCCTGCTAGTGTTACTCTCAACTTGTTTTTGAGCATGTGTATTTCATCTTGTACATACACCCCAGTATATGATTGGTTGTAATTTAAACCTCTTTCCCGTAGGCTTAATGAACGGTCAAAAGTTGGGTAAGCACTACCGGGTACTGATCCGTACGTTGGTTTTTTTACAACTAAGCCTCCAAAAGGTGCTGTTGCGTTCCAGTCTGCGATATACTCTTTTTGGCCTAAGTCCAGCCCTGCTAAAATCTGATGCTTAAATATCCCCGTAGTTACGTCGCCATTGATAAAAAACTGGCCTAGTTTATTAGTTCCTTCGGTATCCCAAATACTCATTGTTCTTTGAAGTGTGTCGCCGTCGGCTGAAAATCCAGAAGGCCAAATACTTTGCCCCACTTGTCGGTATCTCATATAAGCTAATTGACCAGTAAATTTCCAATGATCAGAAATGGCGTGATGCAAGGTTAGAAATAAGGAGTGATCGTTGATGTTAGTCGGAGGCATGTTCTGTTCGGCGGTAGTGAAATTTACGGGTAAGTCGCCAAAACCTGAGCTGGAATATGCATAGTTTGAGCCTATCATCGACATTTGACTATATTGATAGGTGTATTCTGCCGTTAGAGAAGTTTTATCGTTGAATTTATATTTCAAAACTGGTACCACAGATACACGGTTGTTGTATTCATAGTCACGGTGTGAGCCTTTCAGTTGACCCATTACGTTGAATCTCAATAATAGTTTTCCATCTTTACTTAAAACCTTGTCAAGGTCTAAGGTGGTACGGTACGTGTTAAAACTACCCAGCGTCATGCTCATAGAACCTTTATTTAGTCCAGTTGGCTTTTTGGTAACGACGTTATAAAAACCCGACGGCTCACTATTTGCCAACATAAATCCTGCTGGTCCTTTTACAAATTCGATACGTTCGATCATACTCATATCTTCTGTAAGTGGACCAAAGGGCATTTCAATGTTCATGCCGTTTCGGAATGCCGCAATACGAGAGCCACGCATATTTATTTGTGCATAATTATCCCAATGCTCTGCACGTGTAACACCGCTAACGTTTCGGGTAACACCTTCTAGCATGTCGAATATTTGCTGGTCGTTCAATAGCTGTTTGGTAATAACTTGAATGTTCTGGGGAAGTTCTAGGAGTGGTGTTTTGAGTCGAAGGGATATAGACGGGTAGTCGGAAACGTATTTACTTGGATTGCTTGAAACGATTACTTCTTTTAATTGATTGGCATCCACGTCCATAGTCAAATTGACATTTAAAGTTTGACTATAAGAAAGTGTTACTTTTTGGGTTTCAGCTTTCAGTCCAATGAAACTGGCCTGTACTTCATAGCTTCCAGCTTTAAGGCCTGGGATTTCAAATTTTCCTTCTAAATCTGTGGTGGTTCCTTTATTCGTTCCTTTTAAAATAACATTGACAAACTCGGCAGGTTGACCATCAGAGGTAGCTATTTTACCTTGTATGACTGCATTTTGGGCTATGGCCAAATGACCTATCAAAAGGAGGAGTAATATTTTACGCATGGATTAAATCTATTTAGTATAATTATAAATAACTCCACAAATATACTGGCACGACTTAGTTTTCCAAATAAAAATTCCATTTAATTAGAATAATTATACATAATATTGCTTAGGATAAACTCTCAACAAGATTAGGGTCTTATGAAATGAAAAATCGGGAATTGAAATTTAATTCACTTCCCGATATAGTCTTTATAATGATTAGCGATTCAACTCTACTTTTCTAGTTATTACAGGTGTGGACACTTTGAAATCTTGTATTTGTCTTTCTCCATTACTGGTGATTTCGATATGATATTGGCCAGCTTCTAGGTTGTCTATATTTAAAACTCGGCCAAATTTAGTATTGTCTTTTTTGATGACCTCGCGGTAAAATATTTCTCCTCTATCGTTTTTGAGTAAAATTTTGGTCGGGGCTTCTGACTGGTATTTATCTACCAGCACATTGATTTTTCCGGATTTTGTAGCATAAATGCCTGTTCCAAAACCAGTAGATTTTTTACTATCCTTATCTTCTGCCATGGTTGTTAATGATGCCGAAAATAATAGAGCGAAAGCACAGATGATTGTTTTGATGTTGTTTTTCATGACCTTTAGATTAAATGTTTAAAATTGTTATTGCTAATAGAACAATACAAATGTATGTGTTATCTAAGGTACTATGCATAACAAAGTACATGAATGGCAAAACTCGGCGACAAACGGTTTTGGAGTCTAATGAACATAAAAAAAGGGAACACCGTTAAAGTGCTCCCTTCCTTCTATTCATTGACTACTCTTAATTTTTCTCTACATAGTTCATATCCTTCGTAAAGGTTTCCTCTAAGAAGTACAGCGCTATAATGGCGACTAAACTGGTAGCGAGGCCTATCACTAAGCCTGATTGAGTAACTCCCAGGTCGGGCTTGTAATAAACAAACAAAGCTGCTAAAGGAATGGTAGCACCTCTCACGAAATTAGGAACGGTGGTTGCAACGGTGGCACGTAAGTTTGTTCCAAACAATTCTGCTGCAATCGTGATGAACAAGGTCCAGTATCCATTACAGAAACCTAACAGTGCGCAGAAGATATAGAATGCACCTACATTTTCCATCGGGAATAGTAAATATCCAATCATCATGGCCAGCGAAAGGAATATAAATAAGGCGATAACCTTTTTACGGCTTTTGAGATACTGACTCAAAAGTCCACTGGCAATATCTCCGAAGACTTGTCCGGTAAACGCAAGCATTACGGCTTTTCCTGCGTCGATACCAACAAGTCCTTTGGCGGCTCCAAATTCAGGTGAAAAAGTGATGAGGATACCCACTACAAACCAGATAGGTAATCCGATAAGAATGGCCATCATGTATTTCATGAGTCGCTTTCCATTGCCCAAAATCATCATAATATTTCCTCGGTCTACGGAATGCTCTTTTACTTTGTTGAACATCCCCGACTCAAATACGTTGAAACGTAATACTAACAGGAGTAAGCCCATGCCACCTCCTACAAAATAGGAAATACGCCAAGCAAACATATCGGCAACGAAATACGCTAAAATAGCACCAAGCACCCCTAGTGTGGCCACTAAGGTAGTACCGTAACCTCTAATTTCTTTTGGAAGAACTTCGGTAACAAGGGTGATACCCGCGCCGAGTTCGCCCGCAAGCCCTACTCCGGCTATAAATCGAAGTACTGCATATTGATCCAGGTTAGTAACAAATCCGTTTCCTATATTGGCAAGAGAGTACATAATAATGGAACCGAATAAAACGGAAAGTCTTCCTTTTTTATCCGCAATAATCCCCCAAAGAACTCCACCAATAAGCATACCTGCCATTTGGCTGTTAAGTAATAATATCCCATCGGTAAGTAGTTGGTCGTCGGCTACTCCAATGGCTTTTAAACTGGGAACACGTACTACGCTAAAAAGAAATAGGTCGTACATGTCTACCAGATACCCCAAAGCGGCAACTATAACAGGAACCTGTAAGAGCTGCGGTAGCAATGGCTTTTTAATTTCTTGAGAATTCGGCATGATTGGGTTTAGCTTAGTACTTACCAACTATTAGCCGGCAAGTATGTTTGAAATAATTTTATAATAAACCTTGTCACTTATTATTTTGTAGGCCTATGCTTATCTCAAGATATTCTTTGAAAAGGGCTTTAATATCAATTCAAAGTTTGAGAGAAATGACCTAAGCTGTACAAAACGAATCGTGATAAAGTCAATAGCAGTTTTCCATCAACAAGAGGGGACTGCTATATTTCAAAAATAAATAGTAGCAAATGCTGGTTTAAAGACGATCGATCAGCATGCCACCATCCACATTAATAACTTGGCCGGTAGAATAGGGGAAGTCACCTCTTGTAAGTGAAGCCACAGCCTTGCCCACATCGTCGGGAGTGCCCCATCTTGCCTGCAACGCCATTCCATTATCGAATAGGGCGTCATATTTACCCTGGACTTTGGAAGTCATATCAGTTGCAATTACTCCGGGTCTGATTTCATAAACAGGAATATTGTACTCTGCCATTCGAACCGCAAACAGCAAGTTGGCCATGGCCAAGCCAGACTTTGAAATACAATATTCCCCTCTATTAATAGAGGCTACTGTTGCCGAAATAGAGGTAACAAATACAATAGAAGCCTCGAAAGCATGGTTTTTTTGCTTATTGGCAGCCATTCTTTTGGCAATGCTTTGTGTTAGAAAAAATGGACCTTCCAAATTGGTAGTCAAAACTTCTCGATAGTTTTCAACTGAAGTCTCCAGAATGTCTAGTCTTTCCCGAGGAGCGATCCCTGCGTTGTTGATCAGTACATTGATCGAGCCCATTTCAGAATAAGCTTTTTCCACAATTCGCTCACGGTCTTGGGCGGAGGCGATACTACCTTGGCAATATACCACCCGTGCGCCTAGTGCTCTTAATTCGTCTAGCGCTTCTTGTGCATTGGCTTCATCACGCACCCCGTTGATGGCCAGATCGTAGTTTTCCTTGGCCAAGGCTTTGGCAATGCCAAAACCGATTCCTCGGGTACCTCCTGTAATTAATGCTGTTTTTTTCATTGGAAAAGTTTTTTGGCAGCAATCGGCAATCAGCCGCTGGCCATCAATTTGTAAATTTGACCAAATTAGATAGTCGGCAACCGATAGCTGATAACCGGTTGCCGACAGCTTTTTTTAAAGCTCCTCTATATTTACCCACTGGCGTTTTTCCCAGCTTTCGATTCCTTTTTCAGCAAGTTGAACTCCTCTTGCACCCGCTTTTAAATCCCATGGGAACGGCTCATCTTTTACGATATGTTTCAAGAATAACTCCCATTGTACCTTGAATGCATTGTCGAAATCTTCTTGCTCAGGTACTTTGGACCATCCTTCCAAGAATGGAATTGGCTGCGCAATATCAGGGTTCCAAACCGGCTTAGGGGTATTGCCATAATGTTGCGTATAGCATTCCCGAAGTCCAGCTACTGCCGACCCGTGTGTACCATCCACTTGTAAAGTCAATAAGTCATCACGACGTACACGTACGGTCCAAGAAGAGTTAAACTGTGCAATTACATCGTCTTCCAGTTCGAAAGTAGCGTAACAGGCATCGTCAGCGGTACATTTGTAAGGCTTGCCATTTTCGTCAATACGCTCAGGAATATGGGTGGCACCCAAACAAGAAACTGCTTTTACTTTTCCAAAAAGATTGTCCAATACATATCTCCAGTGACAAAGCATATCTACAATTATACCACCATCGTCTTCTTTTCTGTAATTCCAAGAAGGGCGCTGAGCTGGAATACTGTGTCCTTCGAATACCCAGTATCCAAATTCTCCACGAACAGAAAGGATTTTTCCGAAGAAACCGTTTTCCATTAATCGTTTCAGTTTCATCATACCCGGTAGCCAAAGCTTATCCTGCACTACCCCGTTTTTCAAGCCAGCAGCAGTTGCAAGCTCAAATAGCTCCAAAGCTTCTTCGGTAGTAGTTCCGGTGGGTTTTTCACAATAGATATGTTTTCCGGCCTCTATCGCTTTTTTGATTGCAGGCGCACGACGACCCGTAACTTGTGCATCAAAGTAAACGGAGTATTCTGGATCTGCTAAAACGCTATCAAGATCGGTCGTATACTTTTTAATTAAAGTCTTGTTACAAAGTGCTTCCAGCTTGGATACATTTCTACCTACCAAAATTGGGTCTGGCATGATGACTTCATCTGCTGAAATTTTTACACCACCTTGTTCCATAATGGCATTGATAGAACGTAGTAAATGTTGGTTTGTACCCATACGGCCAGTTACGCCGTTCATGATTATACCTACTCTATGTGTTTTCATATTTTATGCTTTCTGTTTATATTTTTAATTGAATGTTTCGATTTTATACCGTTTCCAAGAATGAATCCGTAATTTCTTTAAGAAAAACATGTTGGTCTTTTGCCCAGTGAATATTTGAGAAAATCTCCACTTCGCAGAAGCCATCAAAGCCAGTAGCTTCTACCCAGCCTCTTATTTTTTTGAGGTCAATACAACCTTCGCCCATTAAGCCACGGTCGTTGAGTAAATCCAGTGTATTTACTTTCCAATCGCATACATGATAAGCAAAAAGGTTTCCATTAGCACCGCAGCGGGCAATTTCCTGTTCCAGATCTGGATCCCACCAAATGTGGTACACATCTGCTGCAACACCCACGAACGGGGAGTTAATAGCTTCCGCCAGATCATTGGCTTGGCCCATGGTGTTGATAGCCGAACGGTCGGCGGCATACATCGGATGTAGGGGTTCTATCGCCAGTTTGACATTCATTTTCTCCGCTAAAGGTAATATTGCTTCGATACCTTCTTTGATTTGTTCTCGGGATATCTCCAGCGACTGGTCTGGTGAGGCGCCACAAACCAGAACGATCATCGGTGCACCTAATGCAGCCGCTTCTTCGATCAGTTTTTTGTTATGGTC
The DNA here is from genome assembly GCA_963976315.1 of uncultured Dyadobacter sp. GTDB lineage: Bacteria > Bacteroidota > Bacteroidia > Cytophagales > Spirosomataceae > Dyadobacter. The sequence goes on along the minus strand of CAXBLH010000087.1, from coordinate 3,250 downwards.
GATGGCTTTGGCACGGCCGGCACTCGTTGTATCTGGAAAAAAACCACCCCGCACATAGGATACGATTTCCAATCCTGCTTTTCGGATAATTTCTCCCGCTTTATGTGGGCCAATACCTTCAATGGCATTTTGCCAAACACTAATGCCTTTTATGCCTGCTGCTGCATAATTATTTACCGCTTCCTGTAAAGGCCAGGATTTGGTAGTAATGGTATGGACGCAGCACCTGTCCAATGATATTGCACTCATATTTTTGGGTTTCTAAAATTGATTATTAACAAACTGTTTCAATTTGATATGGAATATCAATTATTTAACTGCTCCCAAATAAGTATAGTAAGGTAATCCTTTGTTGATACGTTGCAGGTATAGCGCTAGCTCACGTGCATGATAATCGCCCCACATACTCGACTCTCCGTTGGGTACTTTTTGGCCTTCATGGGTATAATCCCAGCCATTTGGACGGTGGTAAATAGAGTGTAGTATTAAACCTTGGTGGGTAGGATCTGTTGACAAATAAGGCTCCGCAAAAAGAGAGTCTGTGGCGGTAAGTCCTGCCTGCCAATATCTATTTCCTGCTTCTGTATCACCTTTGTCGATCAGATATTTACCCAAACGCAATAAGCCTTGAGCACCAATAGCTGTTGCTGAGCTATCTATTGGTTCAAAGTCGTTGTAAGGATCTGAAACTCTTTCGGTATAGTCTCCTAATTTATGGATTTCTGGTGCGCCAGTATCCCAATAAGGAATTCCGTCGGCAGCTGTATTGTCTATATAAAAATCACAAGTGGCTTTAGCAGCTTTCAAATAAATACTTTCTAATTCAGCACGGCCACCCATAGGTGCTAGTTGTTCGTCGCTGAATCGAGCCAATGATTCTAGTTGTTCTGGGAAACCCACCATAGCCCAAGCCAGTCCGCGTGTCCAAGTGGTAAACCCTGAAAAGCCTTGTTGTGAGTTAGGGCAACGGAAATTGCCATCGTTGGTATTGAAAACACTTTCGTGTGCGGCACGTCCCCAAACATCGTAGCTGTCACGCCCTTCTCCATAATAAACCGAGTATTTGGCCGTAGCAAGTGAGTGAAGCGTTCCACGTTTTAGCAAACTGGTTTTCAAATCATTTTCACCCATGTGGCTATGTCCCAAAAGGTGAGAAACCATGAGCGCACGTACAGAGCGAATGGTATCCACAAATAAGGAATGCGGTCCATTGAAAGAATGTATATACCCCTGGCCATTTTGAGTATCTGTCCATCTGTCGGCCTGTACCGATCCAGAAACTTTTAGGGATACTTCATAAAAATTACGTTCCCATTCGTTTTCAGGAATACGGCCTTCATTCATCAGGCGTAGCAAGTTGCCATAGGTGCTGACATTGTTAAAGCCATGATCATGGACTCCGAAATGACTCAGGTGAGATGCCATATTATTAACCGTATGCTCTCTGGCACTTTTTAGGAACGATTCATCTCCAGTAGCATCATACTGTAAAACTTCTGCACCATATTGAAAACCCTGTGTCCACTCAGTCCAGCCTCTCAGGGTATATTTACCTTGAACTGTGAAAACAGGCGTTCCTTGGGAAGCGTCGTATTCTTTATTAATGAGGTTGATTTTTTCTCCTGAAAGTTGCCAAAAGCGGTCTAGTTTGGTTTGTAATGACTCAGCGGTGAGATCGGTACGGATTTTCATAAATCTTGGAATGTATTTGTGAATGACGAAAAGGAATAAATAATAAAGAGGATTTGTCCTAACCCGATAAGATTCTGTCAAAATGCCCTTGAATGGTATTATTTAGCCTTTATATTTTTGTACAATACAAAGATATGTTCCCTAATGTTGAGGAGCAAGGTACATTTTAGATATTAAATGGTACTTTTCCGAACCTGCTCTCGGTACTCATTGGGTGTATGTCCTGTTTTCTTTTTAAAGATGCGGCTGAAATACGACGGGTCTTCGAAATTGACGTGGTAAGCGATTTCTTTACTGGTTAAATTCGTGAATACCAAAAGGCGTTTGGCTTCTAATAGTAATTTCTCTAATATGTATTCTTGAGCCGAAATGGACAAGAACTTTTTTACCGTTTTGCTAAGGTAATCGGGCGAAACGGCTAGCTCTTGTGCATAGGTTTGTACTTCATGTATTTTGAGGAAGTTCTTTTCAACCATTTCTTGAAAACGGCCGACAATTTCGGGTTGATTTCCTTTGAGTTTTTGAACGGAATTAAGTCGATTTAAGAAAAGGGTGTATGATTTTTGGAGGATGATCCCTAAATATTTGCCGATAATGGATTGGTCTGGTTCCGGAGCTAAATATTCAATAACAAAATTCTCAATTAAATTATGGAAGTATTGCTTCTCGGCCTCGTCTATCGCAATGATGGGCTGTTTTTGGGCCGGTTGAAAAAACGGTAGTTGTTTTAATATAAGACTGCTGCCGCCATGTAAACTATAAAATTCTTCCGAAAAAGCTAAAATATAACCTTTACAGGGTTTGGATGCATTCAAAAGGTGAACTTGTCCCGGGGTAAGAAAATGCAGTCCAGGGCCCTGTATCATATAGGAATGGAAGTCTATCTCATGAATTCCCTGTCCTTCTTCAATGAATAACATTTCATAATAGGAATGCCGATGGGGTGTGTCCGTAGGTAAGGGTGTGATAGGTAGCGCAACTGGTGTTTCGTGATGTACCCTTAGGTTATTTTTGAATTGATAAATGGTCAAAGCCGGCGTACGATCCGCCGACTTTGGTAAATTATGTACTGGTATTATGCCGGACATCAGTCTAGTATTTATCGGTAGTATCAAACTTTAATACACCTTGTTAAAATCGAGATTTTATTGTTAAATACCCGAAACAGATACAAGTTGAACAAAATGAATATTGATCAAACTTATCCATTAAAGAATCACCATCCGTAAATTTACTATTCAGCCACTTTCATAAATTTTAGGGTCTTGTTTTTTGTTTGAATAAAATATTGGCCATCTACTAATTTTGAGACATTCATGTAAGTCGAGGAGCCACTTTGAATATGTAGGGTAACTTTTGAGGTTACTTCCAGGCCAGTATGATTGTATATTTTAAAATCAATTAGTTCTTCCCTTGGTTCAAGTATGGTGAGTCGGTTGCTAGCTGGATTTGGAAATAGCGCATTCGTAAAAACCTTACCACGGTCAATAAATATATTTTTGAATTTGGAAAAGGTAAAACTCAAATCGCAATCCGTTTGCTTGATCCTGTAAAAATT
>CAXBLH010000086.1:0-15084 GCA_963976315.1 uncultured Dyadobacter sp. | reverse complement strand
TAAATCGGAAACAAAACCACAGTACGCTAATGTACGTCAACACCAAAAATGGTAATACAAAAGCTTTTTACAATGAATCTGACGATGCTTGGATAGATATCAAGAGCCGTTGGGACAATGATCCTGTCGGATGGGACTGGGTTGAGAATGGAAATAGTTTCGTTTGGGTTAGTGAAAAAGATGGCTGGAGACATGCTTATTTGGTAAGCAGAGATGGCAAAAAAGAAACACTTATTACCCAAGGAGAGTTGGACCTTATTGCTCCAGTTCGCATTGACGAAAAAAACAATAGCTACTATTTTATGGCTTCACCAGATAATGCTACACAAAGTTATTTGTATAAAGCAGCACTAGATGGTAGCGGTAAACCCGAACGAGTAACACCGGTAAACCAATCGGGTACCCACCATTATGATATATCACCGGAAGGCAAAATTGCTATACACTACTTTTCAAATGCCAGAACCGCACCCATGACCGAATGGGTTACTTTACCTAGCCACCAGCCATTAGACGAATCCAGTTCCATCGCCCATAATGCCTCGAAAATAAATGCAGGTAAAATGAATATTGAGTTTTTTAAAGTCACCACGCAGGAAGGCGTAGAAGTAGATGCGTGGATGGTAAAACCTACCCATTTTGATGCGAATAAGAAATACCCAATTGTCTTTATGGTATACGGGGAACCAGCAAGCAGTACGGTAAAGGATACCTACGGAACGGGTAGAAACCGTATTTATGAAGGCAATATGGCGGACGATGGATATATTTATGTGTCGATGGATAACCGTGGTACACCTTCCCCAAAAGGAAGTAAATGGCGCAAAGCAATTTATAGAAACATAGGCACCATTAATATTAGGGATATGGCGGGAGCTGCTACGGCTATGTTTGAAAAATTTGCCTTTATAGATACCAGCAGGGTAGCAGTACATGGTTGGAGTGGGGGTGGATCATCTACTTTAAACCTGTTGTTCCAGTATCCTAAAATATTCAAAACGGGGATTTCTATTGCTGCGGTAGGTAACCAACTTACTTACGATAATATTTATCAAGAACGTTATATGGGAATTCCGCAAGAGAATCGTGAAGATTTCGTAAAAGGATCCCCAATAACACATGCCGAAAACTTAGTAGGGAACTTGCTTTATATTCATGGTACTGGCGATGACAATGTGCATTACCAAAATGCCGAAATGTTGTTGAATGTGTTAATCAAAAACAATAAGGTATTTCAATTTATGCCCTATCCGAATAGATCTCATAGCATTTCCGAAGGAGCTGGTACCAGTAAACATTTACGCACCATTTGTACTGAATTCTTAAAACGTAATTGCCCACCTGGAGCAAGGTAATTTGAAAAGAAAAAGGGTAGATTTCGTCATTGAAATCTACCCTTTTTTATATAGCTGTATTCAGCAGTCTTTTTAACTTCGAATACCCAAAAAAGTCTTAATCATTTTTTGTAAAGAATTAACAAATACTCCTATTAAAGTATTTCCAGTGCTCTCTTCCTCTTCAGAATCAAAAAATGTAATCCTACTCTCATTCAGAATTCTTTGATTGAGGGTACTAAATCCTGCCATCTGATCGGTTATTTTATCAGCTATTGAAAGCTCTGGCTGTACCTTTAGAGTTAATTTCGATTCTACGGTGACTTCATCAGATAAATTATCTGACAATGCTTGCACCACCGTTACAGTTTGTAACTTTTTATGTGCCACAAACATATTATGCGTGTAACCACTGGCATTTGCTTGTATGCTAATTATAAATAAAAATAATAAAGTATATATCGTTCTCATGGTTGGAAAGGGTTTCAATTGTTTAGAAATACATTTGCATTGACACTTAACTAATTGATAATGCAAATATATGTGTTTTAATAGGTATCTTGCAATACATAGTACCTTGTTTTTTATATTTTTTTTGAAATTTTTTATTTCTTTGAAAAAAAACACTCATTTCAAGGATGCAATAGTAATAAAAAAGGTTGCTTGGTTCTATGAAAAAATGACGAATCCCCCTAAATAAGTGACGAATTTGTAAATTCACAGCAGAAACATATAAAATTACTAACCTACCAGAACCTATATGAAACCAAGAATATCGATTATCCCTATTTTATACTGTTTTATCCTACTGTTTGGTAGTTGTCAGTCGGATGAAAACGAAGATGGACTTGCTCTTTTTAATGCGGACAGTCTGAAGGCACATATCAAAGTTTTGGCTTCCGATGAATTTCAGGGAAGGCGCCCCTTTACAGAGGGAGAAGTCAAAACAGTAGCCTATATGGAGGAAAGTTTTAAAAAGCTTGGCTTGAAACCCGGTAACGGAAATAGCTATTTACAAGAAGTTCCTTTGGTGGAAATTACAGCGAATGCAGACCCAAAAATGCAAATAGAAGCTAAAACAGGAACATTGGAATTAAACAAAACAGAAGATTTTGTAGTGAATACCCAACGTACAGATTCCATCATATCACTCGAAAAAGAGGAACTTGTGTTTGCAGGGTACGGCATAGTAGCACCGGAGTACAATTGGAACGACTATGCGGATTTGGACGTAAAAGGAAAAGTGGTATTGGTGTTAGTGAACGACCCCGGCTTTGCAACAGGCGATAGCATGCTTTTTAAAGGCAAAACCATGACCTACTATGGACGATGGACCTATAAGTACGAGGAAGCAGCAAGACAAGGCGCAAAGGCTTGTCTGATTATTCATAATACAGCGGCAGCATCCTATCCATTTAGCGTGGTTCAAAGTTCATGGGGATCGTCCAATCTTTTTTTAGATACCCGAGGTTCAGAAACTTACCATTGCGCACTACAAGGCTGGGTTTCCGCCGACGCAACTAAAAAACTATTCGATGCTGCCGAAATAGACATGGCCAATATAGAAAAGGCTTCGAAGCCAGGATTCAAAGCTATTCCTATGGATTTGCAGCTGTCTTTAAATGTTGCAGTAACTGCAAAATATGATGTTTCCAAAAATATAATAGCACAAATCCCAGGAACTACGCGTCCCGATGAATATATCATTTATGTGGCTCACTGGGATCATTTGGGAGTGGGAAAACCCGATGCTAAAGGCGACAGTATCTACAACGGTGCTATTGACAATGCAAGTGGAACGGCGGCATTAATTGAAATGGCTAGAGTCTTCAAGACCCAAAAAGAACAACCAGAACGAACCATTGTATTTCTATCCGTTACGGCCGAGGAACAAGGCTTATTGGGCTCGGATTATTATGCTCAAAACCCAATTTTCCCGCTCGAAAAAACAGTTGCAGTCTTGAATATGGATGTGGTATCCCAGCTCGAAAAATCCAATGACATCAATATCTCCGGTGCAGGTCAAAATGATTTGGAAGATTATGTATCGGAAGTAGCCAAAACCCAAGGCCGATACATCGCTCCTGAAACTTCACCTGAAGCTGGCCATTACTTCCGCTCCGACCATTTTTCGTTTGCAAAAGTGGGCGTTCCAGCTCTTAATAGCGCTGGCGGTACCGACATCAAGGATAAAGGAAAGGCATACGGTCAAAAACAGTTTGAGAGTTACAATGAAAATCAATACCACCGCCAAGCAGACAATTATGATGCCACTTGGAAATTCGAAGGAGGTATTCAGGATATGCAAATGTTATACCTCATCGGCAATAAGTTAGCCCATGAAGTTACTTGGCCAGGCTGGAAAGAAGGCTCGGAATTTAAGGCTTTGAGAAAATAGAATAATACCAAAATAGCCACCAAATCCAGAATTATGGAATTTGGTGGCTATCGTATTATTACCTTTTCTAAGCGTTATTTTTCTCTAAAGAATATCGTGATAGGTACCCCCGAAAAATCAAAGTTTTCACGCATTCTATTTTCTAAATATCGAAGATATGGCTCTTTTACATGCTTCGGATTACTGCTAAAAAACACAAACGTAGGCGAGGGGGTAGGTAGCTGTAACATGTATTTGATGTTAATATACTTACCTCTGTTCGCTGGTGGTGGGTATTTTGCAATTTCGGCCTGCATTACATCATTTAATTTGGAAGTAGTAATCTTCTTGGTTTTGTTCTGATACACTTCCATGGCCTTTTCAATCACCTGATGAATCCGTTGTTTTTCGACCACAGATGCAAAAATGATCGGCATATAATTCATGGGAGCAAGTCTTTCGAGTAATGCTTTTTTGTAAGTATCAGCTGTCTTGGAATCCTTTTCGACCAAATCCCACTTGTTAACCATAATTACAATACCTTTCTTGGCTTTATCCGCTTGACCAATAATGGTTAAATCCTGGCCTTCCAAACCGAGTGTAGCATCCAATAAGACAATACACACATCCGACTCCTCCATCGCTTTAACCGAACGGAGGGTTGAGTAATATTCTATATCTTCCTTGACACGTGACTTTCTACGAATTCCGGCAGTATCTGTCAAAATGAACTCCATACCAAAAGCATTGTAATGCGTATGTATAGCGTCACGTGTGGTACCAGCGATATCTGTAACAATACTTCTGTCGGTACCAGTTAATACATTCAAAAATGAGGATTTACCAACATTGGGCCTTCCCATAATGGCGATACGTGGAATTCCGGCCTCAGGGTCTTCGATACCCGCAGTTTCAAAATGTTTGATAACCTCATCCAATAAATCCCCGGTTCCAAAACCCGTTTGTGCCGAAATTGGATAAACCATATCGCCCATTCCTAGTTCATAAAACTCAGCCGCAGATTGGTACCGTTCCGTTGTTTCGGACTTATTGGCAACCATAAACACAGGCTTGTTAAATCTCCTCAGAACATTGGCAAAGTCCTTGTCTAAGTCTGTAAGGCCCGTCATGGTATCCACCACAAAAAGCACCACCGTCGACTCCTCAATAGCCATCTCTACCTGTTCCCGAATTGCACCTTCAAAAATATCTTCAGAACCCACTACATATCCACCAGTATCAATCACGGTAAAATACTGGTCGGTCCATTCTCCATAGCCATAGTGACGATCACGAGTTACCCCACTCTGATTGTCCATAATCGCTTTTCTGCTTTCTATTAAGCGATTAAAAAGTGTAGATTTTCCCACATTGGGACGACCTACTATTGAAATTATATTTGCCATATTTGCGCTAACGCGATTTTTTATTGATCCGGAAAAGGTGATCCTTTTCCTCCCTTCATTAATAATTAATTATTCTCCATAACCGAACTGACGCAATTTATTTTCCTTGCTTCGCCAGTCAGGTTCAACTTTTACATGTTGTTCTAAAAATACTTTTTTGCCAAAAAATGCCTCTAAGTCCTTTCTCGACTGGATGCCCACTCTTTTAAGCATTTCTCCTTTTTCGCCAATAATGATCCCTTTTTGGCTTTTTCTTTCCACTAATATTTCAGCCCGAATGACTATAATATCTTGTTTTTCCTTAAACTCCGTAATCACCACCTCTGAGCTGTAAGGAATTTCCTGGCGGTAGTTTAAAAATATCTTCTCCCGAATGATTTCAGAAGCAAAGAAACGCTCTGGCTTGTCGGTTAGTTCATCTCCTTCAAAATAAGGCGGGTGAAAAGGCAGCCTGGTAATTACTGCATCAAAAAGTGTTTGAATATTTGCATTCAACAAAGCCGAAATAGGGATAACCGCCGCTGGGTGGATGATAGCCTCCCATTCTTCAGTTTTTCTTTTAACCTCCTCATCGTTAGAAAGGTCAATTTTATTCAAAACTAAAATTACTGGCGCTTGTGTACGATTTAACAAAGGTATCACCTCGTGATCTGCCGCTTTCTCCCCCACTTCTGTTACAAACAGCACTACATCCGCATCTTCCAACGATCCCTTCACGAAGGTCATCATGGAGTCATGCAACTTATATGCGGGCTTTACTACCCCTGGTGTATCCGAATAAACGAGTTGAAATGGTATATCTTCATGCCTTCCATTAAGAATTCCCATAATACGATGACGTGTCGTTTGGGCTTTTGAGGTAATGATTGACATTCGCTCCCCCACCAATTCATTCATCAATGTTGATTTTCCAACATTGGGTTTACCAATTATACTAACAAACCCTGCTCTATGATCCCGTAAATGGACGATCTCTTCTCCTGTATTTTCCATTATTAAAATTCTAAAATGCTTGATTTTGGTCTTCAACAAGACCTTATCAGTTAATCAATAGCAACTTAAAGGTATCGCGGCCAGGTACTTTCCTAATAAAAGTTATATTTCTGCTCTTGATAACCATTAAATGCTTGAAACAATTACTCACAAAAAAAGCTTCAACAAATTGTTTTCCTGATAATTATACAAAACTACGGCTTTCTATCGATCAAATTGCAATTTGAATGTATCAATATGCCTTAGAATAGTGCTAAAAACTGGATTAACCATCAAATTCGAGGATCTATTACCAGTTACAGGTGAGGACACACTCATTTTAATAGAAGCTAAACTTTAATGGATACGCCTAATTGGATCCTATATTTTCACAAAACAAAAAATTTTATTTATAAATATTGTTTATTATAAATTAAATGTCGTATGTTTGCACTCCAATTCAGCAACACCGCGGGATGGAGCAGTTGGTAGCTCGTTGGGCTCATAACCCAAAGGTCGCTGGTTCGAGTCCAGCTCCCGCTACAAGTCAAGGTCACTAAGCAATTAGTGACCTTTTTTATTTTATCGAAGATTTGAGTAAATTAATGAAATATTTTCAACTTGCTCGGATGAAAAAACCCTCTACAATACTTCAAATAGTAGCCTATCTCGCCTTTTCTTGGACTTACTGTATTGCCCAACCTGAAGTAATAATTGTTCCATACGCAACAGGATTTTCACATCCTACAAAAATTACACATGCCAATGATTCTAGACTCTTTGTAACTGAAAATACTGGTAAGGTTAAAATCATCAAAAACGGAATAGTACTAAACACCCCCTTCCTAGACCTGAGTGATAAAATTAATAATCCGGTGTGGGCAGGTATTTATAGTATGGTTTTTGATCCCAATTATGAAACAAATGGCTATTTCTATGTGATGTACGTGGTAAAAGACGGACCAATTGAAAAAAAATATGAAGTTCAAATTTCACGTTTCAGCAGAAACGGGGATGCAAACTCTGATATTGCAGACCCTGAAGAATACAAAATACTAAACATTCAATATACCGATGTACTGGGAGGCCATAAAGGCGGTGATATAGTATTTGGGTCCGATGGCCAGCTTTATATTTCTACCGGCGACAATGGTCCGGGTTCCACTGGAGATCCTAATAATAATTCGCAGAACATGGGTTTGCTCTATGGTAAGCTATTAAAATTTGATCCCAATAACCCTCCAAGTCCTACAGAAGCTTTGGATCATATTTGGGCACTAGGATTAAGGAACCCTTGGCGTATGAGTATTGATGCCACTACAAACGATTTATGGATAGGTGATAATGGACAAGACGGGTGGGAGGAAGTAAATTCCCTACCGTATTCCAATCAAAATACGCCTCAAAATTTCGGATGGAATTATATGGAAGGAAATGCAGTTTATCGCGATTGCTCTTGTGATATAGCAACTTCTTTCATTCCTCCTAAGTTTGTTTTTGCGGGTTATGATAACAATGGGGGCAGTAGTGCATCCGTTATCGGAGGTTTTGTCTATCGGGGTAGCAGTTATCCAGCATTACAAGGAACCTATTTTTTTGGGGATTATCAGTCTCATAAAATAGGCATTATCCAGCCCAGCGGCTACTCTGGTTTTTTACCCAGTACCACCTACCCATCTATTGTTAGTTTTGGAGAAGATAACCAAGGTGAGTTGTATGTCGCTTCGTTTAATGAGGGCACTATTGGTAAAATAACTTCAGTAACCAACCCGCTTCCAGTAAGACTGGAATATTTTACTATTAAAAACCAGAACAAAAATGTCTTGCTCGAATGGTCCACCGCGTTTGAAACAAATTTTTCACACTTTGAGATAGAAAAAAGCACGAATGGAAGACTATTTAATACAATAGGCTGGGCTGAAAACAGTAATTCCCAAACCAAATACTCCCATACGGATGTTATTACTGACAATACTAAAAACTACTACAGACTCAAAATGGTAGATTTGGACGGCACGTTTGCATATAGCAGAATTTTAGAATCCCCTCATAATGAAATAAAAACCGAAGTTGTGCTTTTTCCAAATCCAAATACTGGATATCTAAATATAACTGGGAGCAAAATTGGAGAAACCGTAAGCATTTATGATGAAAAAGGCATCCTACAACTTACCGAAGAAGCTCACTTCAAAGTAATTGAAAAAATAAACTTAGAAAATCTAGAAAAAGGTGTTTACATTTTTCAAATAACAAACCAAAAGGGAGCTATTTTTAGTCAAAAATTTATAATCCGGTAACCTATATTTTAATTATACTAATGCAAAAGACGTTAATTTTAACAGTGGTGTACCTCTGTATGAACTGTCTTTGTCTTGCTCAAAAAGCAAAGGATAGTTCACTGATAATCAACCATATCAATATCATCAATGTGGTTAATGGAAAGGTACTAACCGATCAATCCATTCTCATTGAAGCTAATAAAATAGCAGCCATTGGGGACTTTAATAGTTTTCAAAAAAAAGCGAAGTCAATACCTACAATAGACGCTTCGGACAAATATATGATTCCTGGCTTATGGGATATGCATGTACATATCGAAGGTGAAAATTTGGTTGAAGACAATAAAGCTTTAATGGATGTATACATTGCCTATGGTATCACCACAGTTCGTGACGCAGCAAGCGATTTGGGAGAGCAGGTTTTAGCTTGGCGTGATGAGATTAATGAGGGAAAACTATTTGGTCCCCGAATTTTTACGGCTGGCAGAAAACTAGAAGGTATTAATTCTATTTGGAAAGGTGATCTGGAAATTGCCAATGAGATAGAGCTGAATCAAATGTTGGATAAGTTGGATAACTATAAAGTGGATTTTGTCAAAATCACAGAAAACACATTACCTGGTGATTTATTTTTGAAAAGTGTTATCGCTTCCAAAAAAAGAGGCTATAAGGTTTCGGGCCATGTACCGGCCGATCTAAGTATTTTTGAACTTGCAAATGCAGGATTTTCTAGTATCGAACATGCCAGTTATTTACTTCGGTTGGGATCTGATGATCAAAAGATAGTAGATAAAACCCGATCAAAAGCGCTTACAAACTCACAAGCTGGAAGAGCGTATGCTGACTTTGACCAACAAAAAGCTTTTGAAGGTTATCAGTACTTGGCTCAAAAAGGTGTTGCTATCTGTCCCACGTTAATTGGAGGAAAACAATTAGCCTATTACGATGAGGATAACCATCAAAACGATCCTTATCGTGCCTATTTAACCAACCGGTTTTTATCAAATTATCAATGGCGGCTGGGTAGGATGCAACAAGATACACCCCAGCAGTTCGAGAGCAGAAAGGAGCGTTACCAGCTTATTGCTAAACAATTACCTTTCATTCAAAAAGCAGGAATGACCATTCTTGCAGGTAGTGATGCAGCTGCCTTAAATACATTTGTCTATCCAGCACTTGCGCTACATGAAGAACTTCAATTATTCCAAACAGCAGGCTTGACCCCACTTGAAATTCTTCAAACAGCTACTATTAATGGGGCAAAGTTCATGGGTAAAGCAACATCCCTGGCCACAATAGAAAACGGCAAAATAGCTGATATGGTAATACTCAATACAAATCCACTGGATGATATATCCTCCACCCTGGATATTCATGCAGTGGTGAAAAACGGGGAGTATTTGAACAGAAACAAATTGGATGAGTTACTTCAAAAAGCAAAAGATCGTAGAAATCAATTAAATCAAGAACGAAATGATTAAATTGGAAATTGAATTGAATCTTGTAAATAGGTACTAATACAGTTGGGTACTTTTTAGAAGAAAAATTCGTTAATCGAAGATCGAGCATTTTTAAATGGTATGACATCTCCAAACCCCGTAATTAGCGGACTTTTAAGCCAAATACAGCAGTACAAACAGAAATACTATCTTAACAAACTGCTTAAAGGAATAATCCTATCAGCAGGATTGTTACTAACTGCCTTTCTGTTTGTCAATACATTGGAATACTATGGCCGCTTTAACTCAGTCGTTAGAGGGGCCTTGTTATTTAGCTTTTTGGGTGCTTTGGCTTTCTCCTTTTTTAACTGGGTGGTGCTACCTCTGTTTCATTTATGGGGGCTAAAAAAGCCTCTTTCGGATGAAGCTGCAGCCTTACAGATTGGAGAACACTTTCCTGCGATAGGAGATAAACTCCTGAATACCATCCAGCTTTCACATATTTCTGGTAAACAGTCTGATTTAATTTCGGCTAGTATCCAACAGAAATCCGCGCAGCTATTGATTGTAAAGTTTTCTGATGCGGTAAAGTTGGATGAAAATAAAAAATGGCTGAAGTATGCTATCTATCCTCTAGGTGCCGTGGCGGTAATTCTGTTGTTTAATCCCTCCTTTTTTACGTCCAGCTCCGATCGGATTATTCATTTTCAAAATAACTACACCTTTGCCCCATTCACATTCGAAATCGATAACAAAAATTTAAAAGCCTTTAAGAACGAAGATTTCGATCTGAATTTAAAATTAAAGGGCAATACCATTCCTAAAACAGTTTATCTGATTCAGAATGGTTCAAGATTTAAGCTAGAAAAGGTAAATGATGTTCAATACCAATACGTCTTTAAAAACCTACAAAGAAATATTGCATTCTCATTTGAAGCAGCTGGATTTCAGTCGGACGTGCACGAAATACAAGTAATTGAACGCCCTGCACTGTTGTCCTTTGATGTATTGCTACAATATCCCGCCTACCTCAACAAACCAGCTGAATCGCTTAATAATGTGGGTAATGTGACCGTACCAGAAGGCACTTCGATACAGTGGAATTTTAATACCAATGCCACCAATGCCTTGGGTATTAAAATGGATGAAGATTCGGTACAGTATATTGCCAAGCGACAAGAAAACAAGGCTTTTCAAATCAAAAAAGTAGTACGGAAATCAAGCCAATATGAAATTGTACTTAAAAATGACCAGGCTACCAATTCTGAAAAAATTGGCTATACGATTAATGTTATTCCAGACAAATATCCGCTACTATCGCTCGAAAATTTTCAGGACACTACGCTTTACAATTATTTGGTACTGGGCGGGACGATCAGTGATGACTATGGGTTTTCACAATTACGGCTCAATTATTCCATCACCAGAAATGGTCAATCGGAGGCAGTAGCTGGCAAATCCATTCCTATTTCATTTAATAAGACCGTTAACACACAAAGTTTTTATTTTCAATGGTTTACTGATAGTTTAAAATTAGTACCCGGGGATAAAATTGAATACTATGCGCAAGTGTGGGACAATGACGGTATTAACGGACCCAAAAGTGTACGCTCGCGAAGTGTACAGTACACCATTCCATCCAAAGATGCCATTGAAGCGGATATCAAAAAATCGGAAAAGCAAACGGAAAACGAAATACAATCCGCCATTAAAAATGCGCAAAGTCTTCAAAAAGATTTAAAAAATTTAGATGAACGCTTAAAAAGTACAAAAGATGTAGATTTCAAAGAGCAAAAGCTCATTGAAGACATTCTCAAGAAACGGGAACAGTTAATGGAACAATTGGAACGTATCCAAGAAAAAAATCAAAATACCACCGATAAATCGAAACAATTCAACCAGCAAAGTCCAGAAATCCAAGATAAAATGCAGCAATTACAAAAGTTGATGCAAGAGCTTATGGACAAGGATACTGAAAAGCTTTACGAGGAACTCAAAAAAATGTTGGAGAAAAACCAAAGCGAACGACTAAACAGCGCAATGGAAAAGCTACGCAACAAAGAGCGTAACCTTGAAAAAGAATTAGAAAGAACCATGAAACTGTTTAAACAAATGCAGCTTGAACAGAAAATGGAAAATTTGGTAGAAAAACTGGACAACCTCTCCGAAAAACAAAACGACTTGGCAGACAAAACCAATGAAAAACAAGCGGATACCAAAGAGCTACAAAAAGAGGAACAGGAAATAGAAAAACAATTTGAAAAAGCACAAGAAGAGCTAAAAGAAGCTGAAGAACTGAGCAAGGAGATAGAACAACCTGTTGAAACGCCAAAAGAAGAGCAAAAAGAAGCTAAGGAGCAAATAAACGAAAGTCAGAAACAACTTAACAAGCAAGATAGGTCCAAGGCTGCTGAAGCTATGAAAAAGGCTTCAAAAGCCATGAAAGAATCCGCATCCTCTTTAAGCGATGCCATGAAGTCAGCAGAAATGGAACAAATGGAAGAAAACTTGGATGCGCTCCGTGACATCCTGGAAAATCTAATAACGCTTTCATTCGACCAAGAAAGTGTTATGAATGATTTCAGAGGGGTAAATCTACAAGATCCACGATTTGTAAAATTGGGACAGCAGCAACTCAAACTAAAAGATGACGCAAAAGTGGTTGAAGACAGCCTCTATGCTTTGGCTAACCGTATGCTACAAATTCAGTCGTTTGTTACGCGCGAGCTCAATGACATGAACGGATACATGGATGCCAGTATGCAGAATATAAAGGACCGTCATTTGAATGTTGCCACAGCCAAGCAACAATCCGCTATGACCTCCATGAACAACCTGGCACTGATGCTTGGCGATGTATTGAATCAAATGCAGCAACAAATGGCTATGGCCATGCCAGGTGCTGGTAAAAAGAAAAAAGGAAATCAAAAAGGCGAGTCCCCAGGAATAGGGGAAATGCAGGAAAAGTTAAATGGCCAGATAAAAGAACTCGGTAGCGGAAAAGAGGGGCAAGGAAATCAGTCGGAGAAACTCGCAAGAATGGCAGCGGAGCAGGCAAAGATTCGTAAAATGATTCAAGACTTAATAGAATCTCAAAAGGGTACCACCATTGGAAATCAATTAAACAAGGAGCTTCAGGAAATAGCCGATCAAATGGACAAAGGCGAAACAGATCTTGTAAACAAACGCATAAACCCCGAGCTTCAA
This sequence comes from uncultured Dyadobacter sp., assembly GCA_963976315.1. Lineage (GTDB taxonomy): Bacteria > Bacteroidota > Bacteroidia > Cytophagales > Spirosomataceae > Dyadobacter. The sequence goes on along the minus strand of CAXBLH010000086.1, from coordinate 2,070 downwards.
AAACGAAACGAGAAAATCCAAACCAGACTTTTGGAAGCGGAAAAGGCGATGAAAGAACAGGATGAAGAGGAGCAAAGAAAAGCAAATGCTGCCAAAGAAGTTCCTCGTAAACCTCCGGTAGCTTTTGAAAAATATATTAAAGAAAAGGAAAAACAAACAGAGCTCTTACGAACCATCCCCCCGTCATTATCGCCGTTTTATAAACAAGAAGTGGACACCTACTTCAAAAAGAGCAATCTAAACAATTGAATTTTAGAAAGTTACTGATATAACAAATTGGAGCTGGAAGGAAAAAATTGAATTTAAAACTTCAATGCCTTGTTCGTATATTTGCGGCAATTTTCAATGCATTTCATTCATTTTAAATAAATTACAGTCAGAAAACCTTCATTTTCTATATGATTAAGTTCTTCAGTGAAGAAATAGAATTCAACGTCCCCAAGCCATTAAAGACAAAAAAATGGCTATCAACTATCTGTAAATCAAATAGTTATGATAATTTCTCTTTGAACTATATTTTCTGTTCAGACGATTATCTTCTGGAAATTAATAAACAATACTTGGATCACGACTACTATACGGATATCATCACCTTTGACAACAGCGAAAGTGAAGAGTTGCTGGAAGGAGATATTTATATAAGTATTGATCGAGTTAATGAAAATGCGAATAATTTCAAAGCTTCCTTCGATACAGAATTAAGAAGAGTGATTGTACACGGCCTATTACATTTGATTGGCTTTGAAGATACAACCGACGAATTAAAGGCTGAAATGCGGCTAAAAGAAGACGAATGTCTTCAACTGTTTTAAAAATTTCCACGTGGAACACCTAAAAACATTCCACAAAAAATAAAGAATTTTATGTTTCCAGAATATGATGTAATCGTAGTAGGAGCAGGCCATGCAGGATGTGAGGCAGCAGCAGCAGCAGCGAACATGGGCTCCAAAGTACTGTTGGTTACTATGAATATGCATACCATCGCTCAAATGTCGTGCAACCCAGCAATGGGCGGTGTAGCGAAAGGACAAATCGTAAGAGAAGTAGATGCACTAGGCGGACAGTCAGGAATTGTGAGTGACAAAACCATGATTCAATTTCGGATGCTCAACCTATCCAAAGGCCCCGCGATGTGGAGCCCTCGGTGCCAAAGCGACCGTGCACTTTTCGCCACTGAGTGGCGTAATATTCTTGAACAAAATACCAATGTTGATTTTTGGCAAGACACTGCAAAAGAAATAATCATTGAAGAAGGACAAGCAAGGGGCGTAGTCACGAGCCTAGGAATTGAGATAAAAGCGAAGTCCGTAGTACTTACAAACGGTACTTTCCTGAACGGCTTGATTCACATAGGCGAGAAAAATTTTGGTGGAGGCAGAACCGGCGAAAGGTCAGCCACTGGCTTAACGGAACAATTGGTTTCACTAGGTTTCGAATCAGGGCGTATGAAAACCGGAACACCACCACGAGTTGACGGGCGTTCTTTGGACTATACCAAAATGGAAGAGCAGCCAGGGGATGAGAATCCAAGCAAGTTTTCTTATACAGATACAGAGCCTTTGACAAAACAAAGAAGTTGCTGGATTACCTATACCAACGAAGAAGTTCATCAAGTACTTCGAACAGGTTTCGAAAAATCTCCTATGTTCTCTGGAAGAATCAAAGGAATAGGACCGAGATATTGCCCCTCTGTTGAAGATAAAATCAACCGATTTGCTGACAAAGATCGTCACCAAATTTTCGTGGAGCCAGAAGGATGGGACACTGTAGAGGTTTATGTAAATGGATTTTCTACCTCACTTCCCGAGGATGTTCAATATGCAGCCCTTAGAAAAATTCCTGGATTTGAAAACGCCAAAATGTTTAGACCTGGATACGCTATTGAATACGATTATTTCCCACCCACCCAATTAAAACAAACATTAGAAACACATCTCATAAAAGACCTGTTTTTTGCTGGACAAATTAACGGAACCACCGGTTATGAGGAAGCGGCGTGCCAAGGATTAATGGCAGGAATCAACGCACATCAAAACGTACATCAGCTTGCTCCATTCACTCTGAAAAGAT
>CAXBLH010000085.1:0-15105 GCA_963976315.1 uncultured Dyadobacter sp. | reverse complement strand
AAAGTTGATGGGCTTTTTGCCACCTAACCATGGCTCACTAAATCCAAGAGAATAGGTTTGATACTGCTTACCATTGGCTTGGAAACGAACCGAAAGTTTCTGTCCATCACCCGAAGGCAGCGGTTTCCAAGTGTCACGGTTAGGTATGTTTTTCAACGAGAAGTTATTAAATACAAGACCAAGTGTACCCACAAATCCAATGTATCCACCCCAGCCACCAGAAAGCTCGATCTGGTCAGACGGTTTTTCCTCTACGGTATACTCAATATCCACCGTTCCATCCTGCTGATTTGGAATAGGATTAATTTGAATCTTTTCTGGGTCAAAATAGCCCATTTGAGATAATTGACGCTGCGTATTAATAATTTCTGTTTTACTAAACTTCTGTCCTGGCAGGGTAAAAAGCTCACGCAATACTACTCTATCACTAGTTTTGGTATTTCCGTTCAACAAAATACGATTAATTGTGGCTTGTTTCCCTTCAAACATACGCATTTCAATATCAATAGAATCCCCTTCCACGGAGAGCTCTGTGGCATCTACACGGAAATAAAGATATCCGTCATCCATATAGATGGAACTTACGTCACTACCAGGAATACCATTGATTTTTTTATCCAATTCCTCTGGATTGTAGACATCCCCTTTATTCACACCAAGTCTTTCCCCGAGGTATTTATCGGTATAAAGGTAATTACCCGTCCAAGTGATATTACGATAATAGTATTTTTGACCTTCATCAATTTTTATTTTAATGCTAATCGTTTCACCATTATTGGTAATGGTATCAAAATCAATGGTAGCATCACGGTACCCATTTTTACGATAGTAGGCAATCAGTTTTTCTTTGTCCTCATCGTATTTCTTAGGGATATATTTAGAGGGGTTAAAAAGCCTACCAATTCTTTTCTGTTTGGTTCCTTTTAGCTTTTTCTTTAGAATCCTATCCGCAATTTCTTTATTGCCATCAAGATCAATTTTCTCAATTTTTACTTTTTTACCCTTACCAATTGTAAAGTTCAAAGTCGCTTGCCCTCTCGAAGAATCAGGAATTTGTAAAACTTTTACTTTGGTATTGTAATACCCTTTATCCATGTAATACTTTTTGATAATCAACTGTGTATTTTTAATTACAGTTGGCGTAATTACACGACCTTTTATAAGTTTTACTTTATCATTCAAGGTTTCTCTTTCCCCTTTTCTAATTCCAGAAAAGGAAACTTTATACAACCTTGGGCGTTCCTTGATATGGATATTCAACCATATTTTCTCGCCTTCTACTTTTGTTGCCAAAATTTCGACATCATCTAAAGTACCAAAATCCATCATTTTCTTGATAGAAGAAGTCACTGCTGGTCCTGGAACTCGAATTTTATCACCAGGTTTTAAGCCTGAAATCGAAATCATGGAATTGGGATCCAAAAATTGTGTTCCAGAAACGGTCACCTCGGCAATAGTATATTCCTTGGGATTTGCAGGGTCAATACCCATATTTACAACCGGAGCAACAGGCTTAGGAGCAACTCCCAAGCCCACTCGTTGCGCTTGAACACTATAACTTCCCAAAAGTAGGAGTAAAACAATACCCTTAAAATGTGCTAATGGTTTAATCAAATTTTTCACTTGGTTCATATAATTCTACTTAGCACTGTTTGCTTTTATTTGTTCTCCTGTTTTCCCAAACCGTCTTTCTCTATTTTGAAAAGATAGGATGGCATCATATAAATGTTCTTTCCGGAAATCAGGCCAATAAAGATTTTCAAAAAAATATAACTCAGAATAAGCTAACTGCCATAATAAGAAATTGCTAATTCTATGGTCTCCTCCTGTTCGTAACATCAAGTCCACTTCTGGCCTATCTTCGGTTGACAAATAGCTGTTGATCAACTTTTCATCCACGGCCTCTACTTCCAGTCTCCCTTCTTTTACTTCTTGGGCTATGCGTTTGGTAGCTTGTGTAATATCCCATTTGCCACTATACCCTAAAGCAAGGATAAGGTTTAACCCGGTATTACTACTGGTTTGATCAATTGCCTTTTGTAATTGCTTTTGACAGCTACTAGGTAGGCTTAGAAAATCCCCGATGGTGCTCAGTTTTACATTGTTCTTCATCATCGTGGGCAGCTCATTGCCAATGGATTGCACCAGAAGTTCCATTAAAGCACGGACCTCAAACTCTGGCCGGCCCCAATTTTCAGTAGAAAATGCATATAAGGTCAAAAACGAAACTCCTAATTCCGTACATCCCTCGGTAACCTCTCTAACAGCCTTAATCGCATTTTTATGCCCAAAAATTCTTGCTGCACCCTGGTTTTGAGCCCACCGCCCATTACCATCCATTATAACAGCAACATGCTTTGGTAAATTGCTCAAATCAATGAGTTCCTTCATCTTTATCGAACCCTTTTAACCTTTTTTAACAAAAATTAAACCAATTAACTTCAACTAAATGAACAAATTAAAATGGATGTTGATTTATGCTCGTTTCCTTAGGGCTACATGGTATAATATGTTACGCAATGCGAGCCAAGTTTGTGACAAAACAATTAAAATTTTATCACTCATCAACACAAAACAGATAGAACTTACTGATTTAGAGCTAAATAAACCACTCCTTCCGATCCACAATTTGAACAAGGTCGCAATTTAGGAATAAGTAAGGGGTCTTCAAAATCAATATTCTATTACCAAATTTATTATACGTATCATTTACATGCTTTTCTATTCATTTTGAACTTCCATTTCAGCCACAATCTTGCGGCATTTTTTAGAGATTTTAAGTTCATTGGACCTTATCACGACTTTTTTAGTATTGCAACTATCGGTCGGATGTCAGCTGTCACATCCTTCCTGAAAACCATTTTAAAGCTAATGGCACGTTTCGTCTTTTTGCTAACAAAAGTCTACCTATAAAACCAGTCGCAATAAGAGCTATTTTTCCAATTTAAATATAGTTCACAGCTCCCAAAAGAATAATGTTACTCCGAAAGAATAAGCTATGGTATTTATCGGGATGAAAACTAGTATGTGATCTCATTCTATTGTTTTGTACCAAAATCCTATTTTGAAATTTTATATACTTTCCCAGTAAGCTTAACTCCTACCAAAGCAGGGTTGTTTCTATTCTGGCAACTGGCCGACTGCGAGCTATTGTCAAAGTATCCTTGGGAAGTGGAATGTGAGAAATAATTCAAATCCCATTTAACCGATCTACCCTGTTAAAATATTTGGAAGTAGCTAGCGGCCCTGTCCTACTGCTTGGTTTGGTTGAAAATGCAAAAACTGAGTTTTATAATGAACTAACCCAATGAAGTATAGATAATGCCTTCCAAAAAAGCTACTGAATTGCAGCGAAAGCAGTTAGGACCTACCCACGACCTATCTATCCAGTCTTTCGGTAGGATACTTGAACCTCAGACTTTTTTTAAATATTAAGAGCCAGTTCAAAAATTAACCAATAGTTTGTTTATGCTATTTATTGGCTATACCTGCGTTAAATTTTATAGAGGCTGTTTCAAAAAGAGAACTGACAAAATATAATTTTGTTTGTTTAAAACCTCCCGGCAGCGGCCGACCGTTTGGGATGAGGTGTTTTGCAGAATTAAATTTGGTGTTATTTTTTTTGAGACAACCTCTTCAAAAGTTGCCATGGTTCGCACAAAAAATAAGTTATAAACAATTCTATCGTTAAAATTTAAACAGACTTTTACAAAATTTGCAAGTTTTTAATTTCTAGTAAAAACATCCTCTTTATTTTGAAAATACGCTATTTGCTTCTATAAGATTTTAGTTTTTCAAATTCTAAAAAACAATCTATGCCGATGTTATTTTGTTACTATTTTAAGAATATATAGTTTTTTATTGTTCTAATTTCAAATCAATTAAGTTTGTATTAGAATTTAATTCGTAGAACACAATCAATTAATTATCAGACTATTAACTTATTAAATAATGTCATATATAGAACCAGCACCCATCAAAGACAAAGAGAACCCTTTGGAATCAATGATGCAGCGATTTGACAAGGCCGTGGAACTTCTCGGTATTTCTGATGAAATGTACCATATTCTTAAAGTACCACGAAAACAGGTGATTGTTGGGCTTCCGGTAACAATGGATTCTGGGGAGATAAAAACTTTTGAAGGGTATCGTGTAATTCATTCCACCATTCTGGGGCCTAGTAAAGGAGGGATCCGGTTCGACCCTGGGGTCAATCTGGATGAAGTGAGGGCCTTGGCAGCATGGATGACTTGGAAATGCGCAGTGGTGGATATTCCTTATGGCGGTGCAAAAGGCGGGGTAGCTTGCAACCCCCGACAGATGTCGGCCGGTGAAATGGAACGTTTAATGCGCGCTTATACCACCTCGATGCTAGATATTTTCGGTCCTGATCAGGACATACCTGCACCCGATATGGGTACCGGCCCCCGAGAAATGGCTTGGCTGATGGATGAATACTCCAAAGCAAAAGGGATGACGATTCAGGCCGTGGTAACAGGTAAACCGCTAGTACTAGGTGGCTCTCTCGGAAGAACGGAGGCAACAGGCCGTGGTGTGATGGTTTCGGCACTGGCTGGAATGGAAAAACTAAGAATCAATCCATATCGGGCTACAGCTGCGGTACAAGGATTTGGGAATGTAGGAAGCCATGCGGCCCGATTACTGCGGGAACGAGGAGTTGCTATACATGCAATCAGTGATATTTCGGGTGCGTATTATAATGACCAAGGAATTGACATTGATGCTGCTATTACTTACCGAGACAGTCACAATGGCTCTTTAGAGGGTTTTCAAGGGGCAGAAATAATTTCCGGAGAGGAATTATTGAGTATCGCTGTGGATGTACTGGTACCTGCTGCCACAGAGGACGTGATTACACGTAAAAATGTGGAAAGTATTCAGGCCAGGATGATCGTGGAAGGAGCCAATGGCCCCACTTCTGCTAAGGCAGATTCCATTATACATGACAAAGGAATTATGGTTGTTCCAGACATTTTGGCGAATGCTGGTGGAGTTACGGTTTCTTATTTTGAATGGGTACAAAACCGAATTGGGTACAAATGGACTTTGGAACGTGTCAACCGAAGAACTGACCGAATCATGAAAGATTCCTTCGACAAGGTGTATGCTACTTCCATTAAGTATAAAGTTTCTTTACGCATTGCGGCCTATATTGTTGCTATTGACAAAGTAGCGAGTACGTACACCTACCGTGGTGGATTTTAGTAATTAAGTACCCTATCGAGTCAAAACCGAATCTAGTAAATCTTCTGGATCCGGTTTTGACTTGATAGTTATGAGAACCATCCCGCCTTACCAAGTACCAATGAGAAAATATTACTAGTGGTGCCCCTATTTTTGAGACTTGCCTTCCTTTGAGTTGGCTTTTATGAAATACACCCCCAGATCAAGACACTTCCAATAGTCCAGGTGCGATACTATAGTTTCCAATACTTAGAGTCTCCTTTTGTTCGCCACCAATTTGTAGAATCATTTTTAAACTATCATCTTCAATCGTAACTTTGCCAGACCATTCTATTACGTTCATTTCGTAATACTTTTCAGATTCATAGAGCAACGCCATTATACCATTAACCCATGTCACTAAGTCCACGTTTTATTGCTTTTATTCTGGCTTTTTTAATTTCATTAATCGCAACGGTTTTTTTATCATTTGTAGATGGCGTTAACCGAAGCATGCAATTTGTGGCCGCAATCGCTAGCTTTTTAAGCTCCTTTTTCTTGATCCTGTACGCAGTCGATATTCTCGTGTTTAGGGAAGTAAACAAGATGTACCGAACTATTCATAAGCTAAAAATGAAGGACTTTAATATGGCTCCAAGAAAACGGCTTATTAAAGAATCCAATCCTTTAAAAACCATCAACGATGAGATCTTTGTTTATGTCACCAAAAAGCAAAAGGAAATAGACGAGTTAAGAAAATTAGAATTATTTCGGAGAGAGTTTTTGGCTGACGTATCACACGAATTCAAAACACCTATTTTTGCTGCACAAGGCTTTATACACACTTTACTGGACGGTGCCATGGAAGATGATACGGTACGGGAAAGGTTCTTAAAAAAAGCAGCCAAGAATTTAGATAGCCTGGATGTACTGGTAAAAGATTTACTCGTACTTTCTCAAATGGAAACTGGCGATATAAAAATGAATATCCAACCGGTAGATATGTTCCAGCTAACACTTAACCTTTTTGGCCGGCTCGAACATATGGCCGAAGCACGAGGTATAAGTTTGAAAGTAAAACCGGACACTTTGTCAGAGGTAATGGTTAATGCAGATCAGGACAGAATAGAGCAAGTAATGCTTAACCTTATTGAAAACGCCATTAAATATGGCAATGAGGGTGGTAGGGTAATTGTTCATTTCAGTGAAGGTAAAAAAACAACAGAAATCACAGTAAGAGATAATGGCCCTGGAATACCACAAGAGCATTTGACCCGAATCTTTGAAAGATTTTATAGGGTGGACAAGAGCAGATCCAAGGACCGGGGCGGTACTGGACTCGGTTTGGCCATTGTTAAACATATTATCAATGCCCACGACACCAAAATCGCAGTGATGTCCAAAGCAGACAAAGGAACGACCTTTTCCTTTAAACTCGATAGGCCTCATGGTCACTTATCGGAAAGCACCTACTCGGAGAGCATAAATAGTTAAATTATAAACCTAATAGATTAAACACATGTTAGTTCACAACGTATTTTTTTGGTTAAAAAACAAAGACAACGACGCCGATAGAAAAGCCCTTTTGGAAGGTATCGAATCACTAAGAGCAATTGAGTCCATTAAAACTGCCTATATTGGAACTCCCGCATCCACACGTAGACCGGTTATAGATGCTACTTACGACTTCGCCGAAATGATGGTTTTTGAGGATATGGCTGCACATGATATTTATCAAGTACACCCTCTGCATACCAAGTTTATTGAGGATTGTGCTCACCTATGGGATAAAGTGGTAATTTATGATGCAGAAGTGTAATTCACATACCCACAATATTATCCACATCTATTGTGAGCATCCATGTGGATAAGTGTGGATAACTTGTTAATTACTTGATTGTCAGAGTATATAATTGTGGATAGTAAAACAAAAAATGTGGATAACTCAAATTATCCACATTTTTTGTACCTTTTAAAAATAACTTATGCACCGCTAAATCAAACGAGCGTTACAACGGAACCTGACTTGCTACTTTTTATAGCAGCCTCCAATACCTTCATGGTATTAACACCATCCCTACCCGTTACCGGTTCATCCGCTCCGTGTATAATGGCTTGATAAATCCCTTCATAGTATTCTGTATAATTACCCTTTTCCGTGGGAACCATTTTTTTTACTTCCTTCCCATCAACGAGCGTATGTAAAATCCCCTCATACCCTTCAGGTTCAGAACACCATGTGTCTAGATTAGGAACATCACCCGCTACCAAACGATCCTCCTGCATATCTCCTCTACGTTTCAAAAAGGAACCTTGCTGGCCATGCAATACATAGGCTGGTACTTGCTCCCGACAAATAAAGCTACCTTTTACCCGTACCCGTAGGTTTGGGTAATACAGAATCATATCGAAATAATCGTTGACGACCGAATGGATACGAGTGATACGTAAATCACCAAATACGGCATCCGGCATACCAAAAAGCGAAAGCGCTTGATCGGTAACATGAGAACCTCTATCTCTTAACAAACCAGCACCAGGAGAGGGGGTTTCCAAGTGGGCCTTGGCGTTCAAATCGGGCAAATGTTGTTCGTAGGCAAATGTTACTTCTACCAAATCGCCAAGTACCCCTTGCTCCACAATTTTCTTTACGGTCTTGAAATCACTGTCCCATCTTCGGTTTTGAAAAACAGACAACTTCACGCCCTTTTCCTTCGCAATTGCTTCCAGTTCTACCGCCTCAGCAGCGGATACCGTAAAGGCTTTTTCAACTACTGCATGCTTACCAGCCAATAATACGGCCTTGGTATATTCAAAATGGGAATTGATAGGTGTATTTACAATGACCAGTTCTATGGTATCATCCTCTAATATTGACTCCAAACTTGGATAACTAATCGCCTCAGGATAATCTAATTGTATCAATTTCTTACTTCGCTCCCATGAACCCAATAGTTCAAAACCAGGATGAAGATTCAGAAAAGGTGCATGAAATATTTTTCCTGACATCCCATAAGAAAGCAAAGCGGTTTTTACTGTTTTCATGAATTATATGATTTGATTTAAGATATGCGAATGTAAAATCCACAAGGCGGATAACCAAATGCAAGTATGGAAGTAGCACCATGCTTTTCAAACATTGCATAGTTGCATAAACCTGAAACAGATCATAGCATGGTATATAACCAAATAATTTACTTCGGTAGTAAAACAATCATCTCTTACTCCTTGACATGAAATTGTAGACAGGCCTAAACACTTGATGAACTGATCAAAACCAAGTATTCATGATTTCAACATCAAAGATCCAAGTTCTGACAAGTCCCAAAACATATAGGTTTGTAGTAATTTATTTCGATTTGTTTAATTCCAATAAATAAACTTTAATGTCTGAGCATATAGCCGTTTGCGGAAAGGAATCAATTACGGTACCAAATGAAAAAATCTTATTCCGAACCAACTTATTAGCATCCACATTAAGGTAATACCATTTCGGTTCCTTTTCAATATCCCCGATTTTAAGCCCATTATGATCTTTATAGATAAACCATAACCTGCGATGCTGTTTTATCTTTTTAAAATCCGCAGAAAGATTCTGGAAGTAACTTTCAAACCCGTTAGAAGCTTTCCTTTGATCTGCATCGTAAATAGCATTAAAATGAAACTGATTGATTTCTTCATAATAACGAAAGGAAGGCAAATTATTCCAGTAAACATAAACTACATCTCCTTGCTTATAATTAGCCTCAATAAATTGCATTCCTTCACGCTGAAAGGATTTTTTATATTCGCCAAATAGATTTGTATCCCTTGCCTTTAAAAAAGCATTAAGTATTACTGGAAAAAGGAACAAAACGATGAGGCCTCTTTTGATGTTAACGGCCAGAGCAAACTCATCCAGTTTGGCCAAACCTTTTGTTATGACAATCACCAAGATGGGTGCAAGAAATACAATAAGCCTCTCCTTTACAGGGTATAGCTCTAGGGATGATGCTAGGAGTGTAATAATAATTGGGATGACTAAAATCAAAAATAGCTTGCGCTGTTTTACAATAAATTCCCAGACCCCTAAGCAACCAATTAGAATAGGTAGTAATGGCATACGAGCCACCGCTCTTGTTAACTGATTATAATTTTTATTATAATCCAATTCAAACCACGTAAGTCCCAATGGGTACTTTATAAGTGCATACAGTTGCGTAAATGGCCAAGCCAGATCATGGAAATTTTGTGGTGGGAAGGGCATAAACGCTTCTCTATTTCTCCAAAATTGTTGTAGCCATGCTTCTTCGGGAAATTTGCTTATAAAAAAAACATACTGAATCAAGAAACTAACAAGCCATAACGAAAATGGTATGAGATAAAGAAAAAACATCTTCCAGTCTCTTTGCAACAAGGTGAGGACAGAAACGGCAATCGCAATTCCCCCCAAAACGAATAAGGATGAATATGAAAACCATAAGACAAAAGCACCTATTAAACCGCCAAGGAATAACCCCCATGGGGAAGGCTTTTGAAAGCATTTTATAAATACAAATAGTGATAAAACCGTTGTGAAAAACTCGACACCATATTGCTTTAGCTCTACGGAATGGTACACCAAAGGCAACAATAAACACAGCAGGCAATGCATAGTTTTGCAAGAAATACCGGGCCACTGGGACAAAAAGAAATAATCCAGACACGCCACTAATCAAGGACACCAATCTTAGTGGCATTTCGTGGTTTCCAAACAGAATCACGGAGAGCCTCACCAACCACAGAAAACCAATTGGTGCTCTTTGCTGGTAATCCAAAGTCGAATAGGCCAACTCATGGAAGTTCATTTTTACCAAACTTGAAGCTAAAAAAACTTCATCTTCCCATAAAGATCTATTGTCTAAAAAATGAAAAATTCGTAAAATAGTACCAGCCACAAGAATAATCAAAAGTAAATTAAACTGATTATCCCTAGTAGGTTTTAAGGAGTTCGAGAAAACTTTCATGAGTTGAGTAAAATACTTAGCAATTTATGATTTTTTAAAGAAGCCGAAGTTATTGGACAACAATAAGTTAAATTAATTATCCCAAAAAGTTTCAAATAAAACCATAGAAAAAGGGGCATAAAAACGCCCCTTTTCTAGTACTTCTAAAACCAAATCATTGAAATTACCAACCTGGGTTTTGAATTAGTCCAGGGGTTTTCAATAATTCATCCTGCATAATGGGGAAGAGGTAATGTCTAGGTGCTAAGAAAATCCTTTCTTCGACAAAGAACCGTTGCATTTTATACTTTTTACCACCGATAACAATTTTACCTTCTGGATCCTCTACAGGCTTCATACCGTTAATCATGTGTTGTGTTTTTGGATACGGCCAGCCATTCTGTGAACGCAGATCATTGGTGGTACCCGAAGCCTCCCAAGCCGCCTCTTTGGCTAATTCAACAGGATTGCTTGCATCCAAATACAGGCGTGTGGCCCACATTCTATTATTCTCGAAATAGAGCTCCACTCTTCTTTCTCTATGGATATACTCCTTCATCATAGCCTTATCGTTCGCAGCCGTAGGCGGAATAGGAGCCATAAACGACCTCGCTCTAACAGTATTTAGCATTTCATATATTTCAGAAGTAGGCCCTGTAGTTTCATTAACCGCTTCGCAGTAGATATAAATAAACTCGGGAAGGCGCCAAATTGCTGGCCCATTTATATCAAAACTTTTATCCCGATTCCAACTTTCACGTATTATTTTCCTTTGAAAATAACCAGTAGTAGTAGAGTTGGTAGCACCTACTTTATCCGGACCTGTGGCCGTGTTAATCACTGTTCCTTTAAAGGTAGCCCCATGATAGGTAACATCTCTATAAAAACGAGGATCTCTTGGAATTCCTTCGTACGGATTTTCATCATCATAACCATGCTTTTTGGCCATTCCGCCATAAATTGGATACCCGTAGCCATCTGGACCAATGTATTCATACTCATCTACCTGTTCCTGCACAGGAGCCTGCCGAGTACTCCCATTCCAGGACGGAGGATATACATCACCCTGCCACGCATGATTTTTATCTCTTGTTACAAAAAACACCGCTTCGTTTTCAAAGGAAGACATATTAAAAAACATATCCCATAAGCGTGCATATACTTTCGAATTGTTTTTATTTAAACCCGCATCGTCATTAAAGTCATTTTTGTCGTGTCCAGTATAGAGGGTATACCTTTGCTTTCCGTCTACTTTGAAATCAATAACCGCTTTAGCAGCGACTTTGGCAGCTTCCCAACGGCTCTGTTGGTAACCATATTCCGACGCAAAAGCCCTGGTATCTCCCGGGAACTGTCCACCGTTCCACATGGGAGTGGCTGCCATCCATTTTACTATGGCTTTCAAACCCAAGCAGGCTCCTTTATCCACTCGACCAAAATCCGCACCGCGCCAAAGGTCGGGTACCAATGCGTAGGCCGAGTCACAATCTTGCGAGATTTTCTCAACAATGGTATGGTACGACTCTTTTTTAAACTCAGGAGAGTCGCCTACTTCCCAAGTTTTGTTCATATAAATAATCTCACCATACATTCTCGCAGCCAGATAATGCAAATAGGCACGCATAAAATACACCTCCCCTTTTCTTTTATCAAGATCGCCAGCTTGCAAAGGATTATCGGGGGTATTATACGTTTTAACCCCTTCCAAGAACACATTTGCTTTGCGTATTTTACTGTACAACGACCACCAGTATTGTCCAGAATCGCTTCTATCGGGCATCCCACTTGGGCTCCAGTCGCCGCTATTGAACTTATTGGTAATCCCTCCTTCTACATTGGAACCTTCATTTTCGTCGGTAGCCGAGGCACTCGAAAAGTGGTTAAAGAAAACCAACGGTTTATTGGCTGATTTAATATTGGCATACAAATCCGTAACGAGCTGATTCGTCTTATTGTATCTTAAAAAAACTTGCTCAGCATCAATTTGATCATCCGGTTTACGATCCAAAAAATCCTCTTGGCAAGCCGTAGAAAAGGCGACCAACAAAACTGCTATTATATATTTTGTTATATTTTTCATAAAATATCATCCTTAAAGTTTAGGTCTAGAAAGAAATGTCAATACCAAAATTGAACACTTTTTGAACTGGGTACCAATCACCTTCTCCTTCTCTCGTTTCGGGATCCATTCCAATTTTCGACAATTTATCCCAAGTAAGAAGGTTCATTCCTTGTGCATAAACCCGTAATTTACTTACCTTCATTTTTTGCAATAAATTACGTGGCAAACTATAACCGATTTCAACGGTTTTGAGTCGGACATAATTTCGGTCATATAAGAACAAGCTACTGCTATTATTCTTGTTGTTATTATTAACCCCAAAATGAAGTGCTGGATAAGTGGCCGTTGCTGCCGTTTCTGGAGTCCACCGATTCAAGTGCATGGGCTTTACCTTCCCATATTTATCTTGTGAGAAAAGCGGGAAGTCATAAGCAGCTGCGCCGTACAATTGGAGCGAACCAATGGCGGCCCCCTGAAACACGAAACTAAAATCAAAGTCCTTGTATTTACCACCTACCGGTAACCCAAACATCGCCTCTGGATTAGTAGGATTTCCCACTGCCGTTCTATCTCCTAAATCGTCAATTTTACCATCTCCGTTTAAGTCTTTATATACTACATCACCCGGTATAACCTTGCCCCAAGGCTGAAAACCAGCCCCTCTATTCATCTCATTCAGAGTATTGGCTTCTTCTTGACTGGCCACAAAATGATCAAAAATATAGTTAAAATGCTCCCCAATACGTTTCCCAGTATTGGCACGCCCAGGCGACTGGTAAGCGATCTCATTCATGAAAATAATTTTGTTCCGAGCGAAAGTGAAATTAGGACGAATAAAATAGGTAAAGTCGTTCCCTATGTTTCCATTCCAGCCAATTTCCATATCAAATCCATGGTTTTTCACCTTTCCTGAGTTCACATAAGGAGCATCCTTCCCAACGATATCTGAATATCCTTGTTTATTACCTCCACTCAAATCCGTGATAATATCATATCGGTTTTCACTAAATATATCAAGAGTGATATTTAGTTTTTTGAACAAAGCGATATCAAACCCTATATTGGTTTTTTTAGCTTTTTCCCATGTCAAAGCAGGGTTTGCCAAATTACCTTCTTGCAATCCACCGCCCGCTCCTGAGCCAAAATAATCAGTACCAAAACTGTAATCACTTCCACCTTGGAAATATTGTAGGTATAAAAAGCGACTATCGTTTGGCAATCGGTCGCTTCCTACCAAACCATAGGATCCGCGAATTTTAAAGTTATCCAACCAGTTCTTGGTTCCTGCCAAAAACTTTTCTTTGGATACTACCCAAGCAGCCGATCCCGCCGGAAAGAAACCATATCTTCTTCCTTTTGCAAAGTTTTCAGATCCATTATAAGCGGCATTGAATTCAAAAAGGTAACGGTCATCATAACCATAAGTAAACCTACTTGTAATCCCTTGATACCGGAACGGAACCTGCTGATTCACGACTCTGTTAGAACGATTGATCAATACCATTCCAGAGACATCATGCATTCCGAAATTCCGGATATAATCTAATTTTGCTTGTACATAAGTTCTACTCCTACTAGGGTTAGAAGAAAAACCATTGCCGATCGTCTGGTCTATTTGGTATTTATTTCCTGATTTATAAGCCCCTAAATAATGTCCAGGGGTACGGTAAACATCTGCGCCTTCAACAGGAACGAACGTCGCATATCCAGGATATTCTTTATAGCCTTCATTATAAGTGGGTACATTCCTATTAATCCAACGCCCTTCTTCTGCATCATAAGAAAAAACAGCATCTGCGGAAAGGCCCTTGGTAATAAAGTCAAGCCTGTGCCCTAATGAAAAAGAGCCGTTGAGGTAGGTATTTCTTTCATTCAAATAGCCTGTTCTGCTTAATTCACCAAGCATATTCAAACGGTATATTTGATCCCCATAAAGCATACCCAATGGGTTATTGGCATGGTAAGTAGCATTGGCGGCATTGCCATTATTTTCCAAAACAATAGGAAGGTATGACGGCTGGGTATTGGCGATCTGAACCAACTTTGCAGCCGTAGTACCAGGAGCATTGCGATCCGTTATCCTTGCTCCAATATCCAGTTTGGCATAAAAGTCATCCGTAATATCAATATCAATATTCGAACGGAAATTGTACCTTTTAAACACCGCTTGGGTACTGTACTGATCGTTCAGATTAGCATGTTTATAATTACCATCTTGCTGAAAATAATTAGCCAACACAAAGTATCTGGCCCTTACCGAACCGCCACTAATGGATAAATTGTAGTCGGATTGCTTCCCATTTTTAAAGGCATAATCAAAATAATCCCAGTTGTAACCAAGTCCATCCGAATTGTCTCCCTTCGCTTTTCTAAAGTCGGAGATCGCCTGTTCTGAAAACAAGTTCAAAGTAGATGGATCCGAATTGGGGTTATCATTCCTTTTAGCTTCGTTATACAACATGGCGTAATCCGCAGAACCCAAGTATTCGGGAAACTGAACCGGTTGGTTAATACCGTAAGCGGCTTTAAAATTAACCGTTGCTTTATCTTGCACTTTACCTCTTTTGGTCGTAATTAAGATTACCCCATTGGCACCCCTCACACCATATGGAGCCGTTGCAGATGCGTCCTTAAGAATGGTAAATGTTTCAATTTCCGCAGGAGCAAGGTAGTCCATACTACGTTCCAAACCATCAATAATTACAATGGGGGCTGTATTACCGTAAGTAGCCATCCCACGGATAAAAATATCACTTCTATCCACCCCTGGCTCACCTCCACTAAACTGATTCGCTAAAAGACCTGGCAGCCTACCAGCTAAGGAATTGGTGATACTTGCCGTGGGACTTTGCTCCAAATCCTTGGTGGTAATGGTAGCAATAGAACCTGTAATGG
>CAXBLH010000084.1:0-15193 GCA_963976315.1 uncultured Dyadobacter sp. | reverse complement strand
GGTTTCACACCCTTAATTCTGGCAATTTTCTCCACCGCTTTAGCATTGAAAATATCACATCCTAAACCATAAACGGTATCAGTAGGGTAAATCACTAAACCTCCATCACGGAGACATTCCACAATTTTCCTAATACGTCTTTCATCTGGATTCTCAGGGTATAGTTTTATAAACTCAGCAGGCATATATATTGACTAGTTTTTTATCCTAACAAATCTTGAACTAAAATCCTTACTTATTGGCTTATAAAATTTAAAATTCTTAATATAAAAGCAATATAAGGCATTAATAGGAATACGCAATTTGCAAAAAGTCACAATTAGTTTCGTATTCCACCCAAGTTTTTCGATACTCCTCAGTAAAACACTAAATTTGATGGCAAGATCAAATTCATGCGCATACCAGCATTTCCGAATAAAAGTACGAATTCTGGCCGCCAGCAACGAAAATTCCACTTTTGAACTATTTATTGAATAGGCTTTTTCGCAAACAATATAACAGGAATCTAAAATACCACTTCCTTTAAGAACTATGGAACTACCTAATGAGTTCGATAAACACCTCTTTTTAGTTAATATTTTATCGGTATAATGATACTTATATTTAGAACTAGTTCTGACCCAAAAATCAAAATCCTCAAACCTCAAAGATTCATCATACCCGCCTACATTTTTCACTAAATCAGTACGCATCATCATGGTTGGAGTACAAATAAAGTACTGCGCAAGTATGTCAGGATAAACCTTGCCATTGGGGATATTGATAACTGCCTTTCCTTGGCTGTCAATTTGATAATGATTACATATAAGAGCCCCAGTGGGATCAATAAGGGATGCATTAGAGAAAGCCACGATATAATCGTCTTCCAACTTTTCAAAATCTTGCACTTGAACTGCTATTCTATTACTGAGCATGACATCATCACCAGAAAAGTCAATGATGTATTTGCCTTTTGCAATAGCAAGCCCTTGGTTAAAGGCGGCGCAAAGACCTACATTCTCTGGGTTGCTAATCACTTGAATGGAGTTATCTAAAGAAACCAAGCTTTGGACAATCCTTAGTGTATAATCAGTACTTGCATTGTCAATGATTATCAGTTCAATAGGGGTATAACTCTGACAAAAAATTGATTCAATTGCAGCCTTTATATAATTTTCATGGTTATAGGCAGTAAGTACCACAGTGACCAATGGTTGATTCATAATCCAGTAAAGAAATGACTATCCAATTGTGTTGCGCTTTAAATCTTTTTCAAAAAAGCCTTTCAAATAGGTGGTACTTGATTATTGATATTCTGTTTGGCTGTATTGATGCTTGCATTAATTTCAAACCCTAATATAAGCAGGAATGCTAATAAGTAGAACCATATCATAAGCGCAATAACCGTTCCAATGGAACCATAAAGCCTATTGTAAGTACTAAAATTCGAAAGATAAAATGAAAAGCCAGCGGTTGAAACCAAAATTAAAATAGTCGCAACTATTACACCAGGATTTATGAAAGAAAACTCTTTTCCATTAGTAGGCGCAAAGCGATAAATAAGCGATATAGCCAGCATCATGGCACTAAAACTAACCAAATACCGGGTAATATTTAACAAGGCAATTATCCCATCATCCGTAATAACCCCCCACTGGCTCATTTGATTCATAAACGCATCGCCTACGATAAGTAAAACCACTGTTACACATATCACAGCCACTAGTAATATAGTCAACATGGTGGCGATTATTCGAGTTCGAAAAAAGCCTCTTCCGATATACTCCCCAAAAATAACATCAAATGACTTCATCAAGGAGATCATACCGTTAGTGGATGTAAGAATCGCAAGTATAAAACCAATCGATAAAATCCCTTTCCGAGGCCGACTTAAAATATCTAGAATAGCATGATCCACATGCTTAAAGATACCCGCTGGAATAATATCTTGTAGCAATGCCATAATTTCTTGGTCCGCGTTCTCAAACGGGATGTAGGGAATAAGCGTAAAAAGAAATATTACAGCTGGGAAAGAGGCCAAGGTAAAACTAAAAGCAACAGCAGATGCTCTTTGGTCAATGTCAAACTTTTTATTATTGATGATGATATTTAATAAAATATCATAGATTGAGATGGTACCTTTAAATATAAGTGTTTGCTGAAGTCGAAACTTAAACCTTCTTATTTGTCGACTTAGCAAAGATTTATGCAACATACCTGCTTATTTAGGTTCAAAATAAACTTTCAACTTGTCCAGAAGTGCATCTGGTGCAAAGCAAAGTTTTCCATTATCCTTTCTTTGAAATACTAAAACAGTTTCTCCTTTGTTCAACAAGATACCATCCTGATTACTTATTTCGTAATTAAAAATAATCCTTGCAGAAGGTAATTTGGTAATAATTACTTTAATAACCAGCTCGTCGTCATAACGAGCCGGTTTTATAAACTTTGAATGGTTTTCATACACCGGCATCATCACCCCTTCCTCCTCCATGGCCTTATAATGAAAACCTAATGTTCTTAATGCTTCTACCCTTCCAATTTCGTAATACCGGGCATAGTTACCATAATATACATATCCCATTTGGTCGGTGTCCGCATATCGAACACGTATTCCTTTTACTTCGTATGAAAACATAACTATATTAATTGAAAAACAACTTCACCCCTATTTTAGGATTTTCAACCGGTTCAACTCCGATTGATACTTACGTGCATTCGCCAGGTGTTCACTGTAACTAGTAGCAAAAGCATGATATCCCGACAGGTCCGCTTTGGCACACATATAAATATAATCATGCTGGTTGTAATTTAATACTGCATCGATAGAGTTCAAATCGGCCAGCCGTATGGGACCCGGAGGAAGTCCTATATTGATATAAGTGTTATAAGGAGACTTTACTCTCAATTGTTCGTTCAATATCCGTTTAATGGCAAAATCCTGTAAAGCAAACTTGATAGTAGGGTCAGCCTGTAACGGCATACCAGCACGCAGTCTATTAATATACAAACCCGCCACCATAGGCCTTTCATCTACTTTACGAGCTTGCTCTTCCTCTACTATGGAAGCCAAAATGGAGACCTCAACCGGAGTCAGGCCAATAGAGTCGGCTAAGGCAAGACGGTTTGAATTCCAAAATTTCTGATATTCGCTGTGCATCCTGTCAAGAAACTTTTCGGTACTAACTGTCCAAAAAATATCATAGGTATTGGGCAAAAACATGGTTACAATAGACGTTGTGTCGAGGCCATATTTTTGCAACAATTTTTCATTACTTAATGCAGCACGGAACTTTTCTTCTCCAAATTCAAAGCGACTACCGATCCTTGCAATGAGATCATCTTTCAATCTAATGTTATTAAAAGTGAGTTTTACAGGATCTTGAACCCCGCTGGTCAGCTTTTTAACGGCATCGTAATTAGTCATTCCTGGTGTCAGCACATACCGACCTTCTTTCACATTTTCGGGATAATCCAAGAACTTAGAAAGAAAACGAAATGATATTTGATCCGTTATTACTTCGTACTTATTTAAGGAGTCCAGTACTTGCTGATAAGTTGCATTCGCAGGAATGTATAAAGCAAAGTTCGACTCTTTGTCAACCTGAATATTTGGTGTTTTAAAAATTTGCCAAAAATAAAAGGTGAAGGTAGTAGTAAGAATAGCTAGCGTTAAAAAGACACCAACTTTAATATTTCTTGACATGAATATTTTTATTAAATAATTTATATTAAACCTTGAATTCTAAGTGGAATCGTTTTGCCAATTCAGAAAGGGAATCCTTAACGGGTTGTAAAAGTTCAATACCCTCCACTGATCTTATTTTTTCTATTTCTCTTTCAGGATCTCCTGGAATCAAAACCTGCTCTCCTACCACGGATCGAGCTCCTCTAAAAGCACCTATCCATTTGTCCATGTCTGCCTTAAACTCCTCCACCGGCCGAAATCCATCCACGCGCATGGCTCCCACAAAATGCCCAGTTCCTAGCCCTACACTTTGCTGGGCTGTCATAAAACCAGCTGTGGCGAAGGGAGGAACCCATGGCCCAAAATTAGCGCCAGATAATACCCCTGAAAATATATCTACAATGGCACCAAGGCCATATCCCTTATGACTTCCATGTTCTCTATCGGAACCCAACGGCAACAGTCCCCCACCACTTTTTACGGCATTGGAATCGTCAGTAGGGTTACCATCCTGATCCTGAGCCCATCCCAACGGTGCTGGTAAGCCTTTACGTTGCAGAATTTCAAATTTCCCATAGGCCACTGCGGTAGACGCAAAGTCTGCCACAAATGGGGGTTGTTTATCGGCCGGAACGGCAACTGCGATCGGATTGGTACCTAATAATTTATCCAAAGAAAAAGTAGGAGTAACCAAAGGAGCAGCATTCGTCATAGTCCAACCTATCATATCCTTTTGAAGCGGTAACATAGCATGGTATCCTGCAATTCCAAAATGATTGGAATTTCGAACAGAGACCCAGCCAGAACCTACTTTTTCGGCCTTATCCATTGCAATTTCCATGGCTTTAGGAGCTACTACTAACCCCAAACCCTTGTCCCCATCCACCACGGCGGTACTTGGCGTTTCATAAACTACCTTGATATCCGGTTTCGGATTTAACCGACCATGGTCAAAAAGGCGCACATAACCCGCTAAACGAGCAATACCGTGCGAATCTACACCCCTAAGATCAGCACTAATCAACACCTGAGATGCTAGGTCGGCATCCTGTTGACTACAACCTATTGAAATAAAAACCTGATTTATAAAATCTTTCAGGTACTGGGCTTGATACATACGCTTAATAAATAATTACAAATTTTAGTAAAAAAGAATCCTAAAGTTGGAACTTTGTGCCAAATTGGTTTGCAAATATCCTCATTCTGATAACAGGTTGCAATAAATTATCAAAAGGTTCATAGAATACTTTAAAGAATGCCATTTTAGCTTGAACCAAAACAATATAAAATCCGTAACTATTATGTTGGCAGCTAAACAACCTAATGGTGAAACAGACACTACTACCTATAAATCATGGAGATTAAAAATAAAATAATTAAAAGACTGCTCAGCTATTTCATTCGAGGACTTGTACTGGTTGCTCCTTTTTACGCAACGGTTATCATTATTTGGTCAGGGGTTGAATTTTTAGATAATATTATTCCTATCAATATTCCGATCTCAAACAACCAAACGGTGTACTTACCTGGATTGGGTGTTTTAATCATATTGGGAATTATAATTTTACTGGGATTTTTCTTTTCTACGGTAATCCCCCAATCTTTTTTTAGATTAACGGAAGGTATTCTAAGAAGAATTCCTTTGGTAAGTTTAATCTACTATTCTATAAAAGACCTTTTGTTAGCTTTTGTGGGAGATAAAAAGAAATTCAATCAACCCGTTTTGGTAACGATGTTTAAAGATACAGGCATAAAAAAAATTGGTTTCATTACACAATCCGATCTAAATCAATTACATATTGCAGACCATATTGCTGTTTACATGCCTTTTTCCTATGCGCTTTCAGGAGAGTTATACATAGTGCCTTCTGGAAATGTGGTTCGGATAGAAGCTTCCTCAACGGACATCATGAAAATGCTTGTGTCTGGTGGAGTTTCCATGAAAATTGCAGCAGAAGAAACGGCTGACAATACTTTGGATATAATTTAGGGCCGCAACATTATGATCAATTTAGCCGTTTTAAGAATGATTCTCTATCTTTGAAACAATATTACTCTCGGTATGAAGCAAGTACTTATAATTACCTTATTTCTGTTTGTTTGCAAAACCCTTGCTTTGGGCCAAGATCATTATGATCGAGCAAAGGCGCTTTCCAGTGAAGAGCTTTTTTTGAAATCTAATCCTTCGAACCGAATTATAACCCAGCCAGGCCAAAAATATTTGGTTTTAGATTCTTCTCCAATATTAGGTAGCTTTCATAGATACCGGTTTTTTCCGGGGGACGCTATCAAGTTTCGAATGAAAAACAAAAAAAAAAAATTCAGGGAGCCGATAGCCGAAATAAAGGATCATTCCATCAGCATTGCTATTATAAACGAAGCAGCCGTTAGAATGGATTACCAAGAAATTCCGCTTTCAGAAATCAAACTCGTAAAAACTTACCGAAGGATTCCTTTTATTTCTCAGATGGCTCCTTTATTTCCACTTGCAGGTTTAATATATGTAGGAGCAGACTTTTTTAACCCAGGTATAGACAATAAGCGTTTTACTACGGATGGGTCTACCATCGCTATTGGGGGTGCTTTTGTAGTAGCTGGCCTCATTAGTTATAAATTGACTTTTTCCACCCTGAAAATTAACAACCGGAATAAGCTCAAAATACTCAAAACTTATTAGAACGGTATCCAGTCGTTCTTTGCTTTTAACTCAAAAAGAATAAATTATCAAGTGAAATCAGTAATTGTTAATCCCCCAATATCTCCCATACGTGCCAAAATCAATTTGGCTGCATCCAAAAGTGAATGTAATCGTGCGCTTATTATCGACGCAATTACTGGATTCAAAAGTAAATTAACCAACATTTCTACAGCCCGTGATTCTCAGACGATGTTACGTCTTTTGAACGCTAAGGATGCAATTGCTGATGTGATAGATGCGGGAA
This sequence comes from uncultured Dyadobacter sp., assembly GCA_963976315.1. GTDB lineage: Bacteria > Bacteroidota > Bacteroidia > Cytophagales > Spirosomataceae > Dyadobacter. The sequence continues at coordinate 8,584 of CAXBLH010000084.1, read as the reverse complement.
CAACAATGCGATTTTTAACTGCATACTTTACCGTTAGTAATCAGACTAAAATCATGACTGGAACGCCACGAATGTGTGAACGTCCAATTGGTATTTTAGTAGATGCTTTGAGAACTCTAGGAGCTACTATTACCTATCAAAATGTGGACGGTTATCCTCCTATCAAAATGGATGGTTTTAAGTATTCGGGTAATAACCAAATTTCTATAAAAGGAAATGTGAGTAGCCAATACATTTCGGCTCTACTTTTGGTGGCACCTTCCTTGCCAGACGGCATCAATATCCAATTGGTTGGAGAAGTAGGCTCCCGTCCGTATATTGAAATGACTCTAAAACAAATGGAAGCATTTGGAGCCCAATATACTGTTTCCTGGGATACCAATACCATTTCGGTAGCTCCTGGCACTTACACACCTACTGAATACGCTATCGAGTCTGACTGGTCTGGTGCTAGTTACTGGTACAGTATAGTCGCTTTAGCAGCGGATGCTGAAATTGAATTGACCGGTTTAAAACGCGATTCGTTGCAAGGTGACAGTGCCATTGTTGAAATCATGGCTTCCCTAGGTGTTGCCACTGAATTTACTTCAGAAGGGGTAAAACTAACCAAAATAGAAGCTAAGGAATCCTTATCATATGACTTTACAGACTGCCCTGATCTCGCCCAGACCGTGGCAGTTTGCTGTGCGATGAAAAACATCCCGTTGACTTTAACAGGCATAGAAAGTCTTAAAATCAAAGAAACGGATCGTGTTTTTGCCTTACAGGAAGAGCTAAAAAAACTAGGTTCTGAATTAATAGAAATAAAAAAAGACGAAGCATATTTAGTTCGTAACACCGCCGTTAAAGGTAGGGAGTTACCCTCTATTGAAACTTATGACGACCATCGGATGGCCATGGCATTTGCACCTGTTGGAATGCTTCAGCCAATCGAAATAACAGAACCAGGCGTTGTCGTAAAATCGTATCCCTCATTTTGGGAGGATATAAAAAAAATCACCACGCTGTCAGAATAGAATTTTTGACTGCAACTTCATGTTAATGGATGATTTTTTTGTAATTTATCATTTCTTAAATCAAAACACTTCAGAACTTATGAAGTGTTTTTGGTTTAAGGCTTTGTGTTAAGTCCAGTAACTTTTTCATCAACAAAAATTATCATTATGGTCCTTTTCTCTTTCCTATCATTTATTCCCACCTGGATATTAATAGTAATAGGAATTTTGCTCCTGATTGCCTTAAAAGATATTTTCCAGAACAAGCATACCATACAGCACAACTTTCCGGTGGTGGGTCATTTGCGCTATTTAATTGAAAAGGTTGGTCCTGAATTTAGACAATATATCGTTGCCAATAACCGTGAAGAGTTGCCCTTTAACCGTCAGCAACGCTCTTGGATCTATGCCTCCTCAAAAAAAGAAAATAATTACCAAGGATTTGGTAGTGACCAAGACATGCAACAGCCAGGGTATGTGTTTATAAAACCGGACATGCTTGGACTAAGATTACCTCTTAATCATCCTCATAGTGTATTTAATGCACTGGATAAAAATCATTACACCCTGCCTGTTGCCAAAGTTATAGGCGAATTCCATCATCGTAAAAGACCCTACCGCCCTAGATCCATTATTAATATTAGTGCAATGAGCTATGGATCCCTCTCTGCCAAGGCTATAGAGTCGTTGAACAAGGGCTCGTTAATTTTTGGAAATTACCACAATACAGGGGAAGGCGGTCTATCTCCTTACCATAAATTTGGTGCAGACGTAGTCTTCAACATGGGAACTGCCTATTTTGGAGTAAGAGACCATGAGGGCAATTTCGATCTTAATAAATTGGTAGCCCTGTGTGACGAAAATCCAACGGTTCGAATGATTGAAATTAAATTGTCACAGGGGGCAAAACCAGGAAAAGGAGGCTTGCTGCCTGCCAGTAAAATAACTGCTGAAATTGCCGCCATCCGACAGGTACCACAAGGAAAAGATGTTGCTTCTCCACCCTACCACAGCGCATTTTCGGGTATAGAAGGACTTGTGAATTTTATCGAGGAAATTGCTACTACCACGGGTTTACCGGTAGGTATTAAATCGGCGGTGGGTAAAACAGAAATGTGGGAAGAACTTGCCAGTATGATGAGCGCGACGGGAAAAGGGCCTGATTTTATAACTGTGGACGGCGGCGAAGGAGGTACTGGCGCGGCACCACCTGCCTTTGCAGACCATGTATCATTGCCTTTCAATCAAGCATTTAGTCGGGTTTACAAGATATTTCAAAAGCATAATTTAAATGATAAAATAACTTTTATAGCGTCAGGAAAATTAGGTTTGCCTGGTCAAGCCATTATGGCATTTGCGATGGGTGCCGATGCAGTTAACGTAGCACGCGAAGCCATGATGTCTATTGGCTGCATTCAGGCACAAACCTGCCATACCAATCTTTGCCCCACCGGAATAGCCACCAATAACAAATGGCTGGAATCCGGCATTGATCCTGCTTTAAAAAGTGCAAGATTTAGTAACTACGTAAAAACCTTTACCAAAGAAGTAATCGAGATAACCCATGCTGCGGGTTATGAACACCCCACTCAGTTCACTACCAATGACATAGAAATTTCCGTTGGAGAAAACAAAACAACCTCCTTAGCTGAGCATTATGGATATCAAAAAACAGTGGTACCATTTATTGGAATTGAATCCCTTTTGAACTCCCCTTACCTTGGTGGTCATTCAAAAAAATAAATATGTATGAGATCCTTCGTCCTTTTTCTATTTTGTACCACACTGGCATTAAATGCGTTAGGCCAAAATAGTGCGCGTTATTTAATTTTATTCAAGGACAAGGCCAACACGCCTTATTCCATTAATAACCCAAAGGAATATTTAAGTGCTAAATCAGTAGCCAGACGAGCAAAACAAAACATTTCAGTCACTATCAACGACTTACCTGTTAATCCTGAGTATGTTGCTGCAATAGTGGCAACAGGTGCCAAAGTCTTATTTAAAAGCAGGTGGTTCAACGGAGCGCTCGTAGAGGCAAGTACTGATGAGCTTGCCAAAATCAAAACCCTTTCTTGTTATAAGGGGATAGAACTAAATAAGGCCGTCTATTTTGAAACCGATTTGGGAATAACCAAACAAAAGGAAACTGTTAGGGTGAGTCAAGTTTTGGAAGAACTGGACTATGGTAATATGCGTAACCAAGTTGTAATTCTTGGAGCTGATTACTTCCACGAAAAAAACATTCAAGGTAATGATATGCTCATCGGCGTTTTTGATAATGGATTTAGTCGTATAGATGAATTGGGCTACTTTAAATCACTTTTCACCGATAAGCGTATCGTGGATACTTACGATTTTGTTGCGCGTGAGAAAAATGTCTATAACGATGGTTCACACGGCACCAACGTATTATCGACGATTGCAGCCTTTGAACCTGGTAGCCTTATTGGCATAGCACCCAAGGCCAATTTTGCTTTATATCAAACAGAAAACAATGGAGGTGAGTCGCCTTACGAAGAAATAACTTGGCTCCTTGCCGCGGAAAGGGCAGATAGCCTAGGAGTGGATATAATTTCTTCTTCACTAGGCTACATGAACTTTGATGGAAAATACAATACAGTTGACTATAATTACACGTATGCCAACATGGACGGGCAAACTACTATTGTATCTAGGGCCGCTCGGTATGCTTCTAGGAAAGGGATTTTGGTGGTAAATGCTGCCGGAAATGAGGGTAACAGTAGCTGGAAATATATAATCGCTCCCGCAGATGTAGACTCCGTTTTTTCGGTAGGCGCAACGGATTACAACCTGAACTATGCCAGTTTTAGCAGTGTTGGGCCTAATTCATTGGGGCAAACGAAGCCTGACATTTCAGCCGTTGGGCAAGGTGCTTCTATTGGCAATACTATCGGAACGGGTTCTGCTACTACTTCCAATGGCACTTCGTTTTCGGCGCCTCAGATTGCTGGATTATGCGCTTTGGTCTGGCAGGCATTCCCCATATTAAATGCTCAGGAAGTTATTAAACTAATTAAGAAAACAGGCCATTTGGCCAATAATCCAAATAACTTTTTAGGTTATGGCGTACCCGATTTAAGAAAGATCGAAGCTTTTTTTGAACAGGACTACGGCCCATTGGCCACCAATGAGGAAGAAATGTATAACATTACCGTCTCCCCCAATCCCGTTTATAGGACTATTCAGTTACTTGTACCTGATTACTTGGTAGGAGAAAAGGCTGAAATAAAAATTTATACTAATAGTGGCGCACTACTTTCAAGTAATAGCATGGAACTTTCCAAGCATACGGCTCTCCCATTCTCCGACCAAAAACCAGGATTATATCTTTTGAAGATTGAATCGAAATCTATCCGACTTACAAGAAAGTTTGTAAAGCAATAGCCTTCCGAACCATTCTCAAAATGGAATCCGAATGATTATATTTTTCTATTTCAATCAGGTTGATCCATTTTAGGGACTGAGATTCCTCGTTAATTAATAAAGGTTGCTTTGGATCCGCCTCAAACAAAAAACGAATGTCGTAATGAAGGTGCTCAGCCTCCTTGGAGTTGGCTGGTATGGTATGTATATCCACATCAAAAATACCGTCAAATACCAACTGCCCGTGAATACCTGTTTCCTCCTCCACTTCCTTTTTCGCAACTTGGATCACCTCCGAATCACCATCACAATGTCCTCCTGGCTGAAACCATCGATCTAGTTTGCGATGATGCATTAAAAGAGCCTGTTCCCTACTTCCGTCCACTACCCAGCCAGACGCAGTTATATGGCCTACCGCCAATGACCTTTCAAAGCAATCAGGATTATCGGTTACAAATTGAATAGTGGTATGTAGCATCTCCGTTTCCGGGTCGTCAATGGCAACATATTTATTAAGATAAGTTAACAAACTGTTTCGTTTCATAATAGGCTATATGGTAAATTCATTATAATTTCGGCAAAGATTTATAAGTTTTTGTTATTAAACATAATTACATGAAAAAGTATTTATTAGCCATTGCACTCACAGTAGCAGTTTTAATGAGCTCAGTGGCTCAAAGAACTCCACAGGCAAGTCCTTCTGCAAGTGTGTCACAAGCAGTTGGAGTAACCGATTTCACATTAAAATACTCTCGTCCCGGTATCAAAGGTAGAGTTGCTTTTCAAGATAGTTCGGCATTGGCTCCCTTAAATCAACTTTGGAGAACTGGTGCGAATATGGCTACCATACTTGAATCGAATACCGAATTTACTTTTGGTGAAAGGAAAGTGCCTGCCGGAAAATATGCCCTGTTTACGATCCCCTCTGGTAGTGCCTGGACTGTAATTTTGAATAAAAATTTCAACCAAGGTGGTACTGCCAATTACAGCCAAGCTGAAGATGTTGCCAGAATCACTGTTGCGCCAGTATCATCTGATTTTACGGAAACCTTCACCTTAGACTTTTCAGATGTAACTGAAACCAGCACAATGATGAATATCTCTTGGTCGTCTGTGACCATTCCGGTTAAACTGGAAGTAAGCACAGAAGAACTCACACTTACTTCCTTAAACAAGGCAGTAGCTGAAAAGCCAGAAGATGTTGCTGTATTACAAAGCACCGCTAATTATATGCTTTCAAAAGGTAAAGACCTCAATCAGGCGCTGTCCTTAGCAGACAAGGCGATTGGGATCAAAGAAACTTTTTCTAATATTTGGTTAAAAGCTCAAATTTTAAGCAAACTGGGTAAAGTTGCCGAGGCGCTTCCATTAGCACAAAAAGCACTTGCTTTGGGTTCTACCTCAGGTGACGCATCCTTTGGTTTTCTTAAAGGACAAATTGAAAAAGGAATCAGTGATATGCAAGGCAGTTTGCCGAAAGCAAACGATGTATTAAACGGCTTAAAAGGCAAGAAAAAGAAATAAAAGAAACTATTAGACTTTATCACGATTGATTTTGTATCAAGTTGGTAATCAACAACTAAAATCCAACGGTAAGTTCGAAAATTGTTTTCTGAAAGAATTTGACAGCCAATTGCTAGTTGCAATTTTAAACAAATCGCGATAAAGTCTATAATATGATAATAAAGCAGCCTCTAAATCAGAAGCTGCTTTATTTTTTACAGTTCTTACGACCTAAAAAATGCAGGGACACTCCACTTGTATTTAACAGCCAATATTCGGATTATAATGATAACTAAGGCTGCGAGAATAAAACGCAAGTTTCTTTCTACATTAAAACTATCTAAAACCAAATAGGTACAGGCCCCTGTAAAACAGGCAGTAGCATAAACTTCCCGGCTGTACACGATCGGAATTACATTGGTCATCATGTCTCGAAAAACGCCCCCCATTATCGCCGAAAACACCCCCATAATGGCTGCAATTTCGGGACGAACTCCTAAATGAAGTGCCTTTTCCGTACCTACTATTGTAAATAAAGCAATACCCCAAGTATCAAAAAAGAACAATGTTCTTCTCAGTCCAATAAGGTATTTGTAAAAAAGAAAAGTGCAGATTATACCCATTAATATGGCATATATAATGGTAATATCACTTATCCAAACCAGAGGATAACTATTTAGCAGCATATCTCGTAGCGTACCACCACCAATGGCAGTAATAAAAGCAGTGAAAGATGCATTAAACCAGTCTTGGTGCTGTTGGTCTCTTACTGCCAAAGCACCGGAAATAGCAAAGGCAAAAGTACCTACTATTTCCAAAATATATTGGATGTTCATTTTATCGATGGCAAGTTGCAGTCTAACAACTTAACCCAAATTGTCATAACGTTCTTATAATAATCAAACAGCCACTGGTGCCTTAATACCAGGCCATGGATTGTAATTTTTCAGCTCGAAATCTTCAAAACTAAAATCCAGTACCTGCTTCACTTCTGGGTTCAACTCTAAGGTGGGCAATGGCTTAAATTCACGACCTAATTGTAAATTTACTTGCTCCACATGATTCGAGTAAATATGGGTATCACCCCCTGTCCATACAAAATCACCCAGTGCCAAATCACATTCCTGAGCGATCATCATGGTCAATAAAGCATAGCTGGCTATATTGAAGGGCACGCCCAAAAACACATCTGCACTTCGTTGGTACAGCTGACATGACAGTTTTCCTTTGGTCTCACCAGCTTCTAAATTGGGTGGTGCCACATAAAACTGAAAAAGCGCATGGCAGGGATGCAATTTCATTAAGTGCAGCTCGGAAGGATTCCATGCTGACACCAGGATACGACGCGAATCCGGAGTGGACTTTAACTGTTTCAATACTTCCAACAGCTGATCCACCGATTGGCCATCAATTCCTTGCCAGCTCCTCCACTGTTTGCCATAAACCGGGCCTAAATCTCCATTTTCATCCGCCCATTCATCCCAAATCGAAACGCCGTTTTCTTTGAGATAAGCAATATTAGTATCCCCTTTCAAAAACCATAACAGCTCATGGATCACGGATCGCATGTGCACCTTTTTGGTAGTCACCAACGGAAATCCTTCTTGGAGATTAAACCGCATTTGATATCCGAAAACGCTTATAGTACCCGTTCCCGTACGGTCTGTTTTAGTTACTCCATGATCCAAAATATGGCGCAACAAATCGTGGTATTGTTTCATTTTATTTTTTTATAATCAAAGTAAGATTAAAATAAACCCTATGGGTTACTTATTAAATCAAAACCTGAACGGTTGATAGCATCTTAACCTTCAATAATTTCAACCTGATGCGTAATAGTTGCCAGAGCTTCCAATTGAGCGGTCGCCGAACAATATTTTTCCATAGACAACGCAATGGCCCTGTCAATCTTAGCTTGATCCAAACTAACTCCCGTAATTTTAAAAGTCAAATGAATGTTGCGGAATGGACTGCGTTTAGTACCTTCTTCTTCCACCCGATCACCATCTGCAACAATTCTAAAATCAGTTATTTGTTGTCTTTGTTTTTTCAAAATGAGAACTACATCAATGGCGCTACAGCTTGCCAATCCCATTAATAATAACTCCATAGGACGTACACCCGCATTTGATCCACCAATTGCCGGAGAACCATCTGTATGTACCTTTACATCCGAAGAACCCGTTCCTTCAAAATGAAAAGCATCGTCTAACCTTATCAATTCTATTTTCATAGCAACATTTATTAAATTCTTGTTTCGATTTCAGTTCAGCATTTAACCAGCGAACCTAAAAAAATGCAAATATAACCCTTCCAGTTGATACAACCATTTAATATTATTTATGAACACAGTTTAGCGGATATTCGTTAATTTTAGGCATTGTGCAGTAGATTAGGAATTTCAAGTATCTATTCAACCAACAAAAATCATTAAACAATAATTTTATGTGGACTGAAAAAGAGGGTAAGCTTACTAGAAAACTTGTTTTCAAAGATTTTGGAAACGCTTTCGCTTTTATGACAGAAGCGGCCAAAATTGTTGAAGAAATGGACCATCACCCTTGGTGGTCCAATGTTTACAATGAAGTCAATATTGCGCTCACTACCCATGACGCAGGCGATATTGTAACAAAGAAAGACCGGGATCTCGCTCAAAAAATAGATTCCATTTTAGAAAACTATGAACTATCAAAATAAAT
>CAXBLH010000083.1:0-15265 GCA_963976315.1 uncultured Dyadobacter sp. | reverse complement strand
GGGGGTCGGGGGTTCGAACCCCTCATCGCCCACAAAACTTCTCAAGAAATTGAGAAGTTTTTTTTTGCTTTATATTTTCCCACAACTTTTAGTCTTGATCCTTAAAGGATCAGGTCTAAATGTTGTGAGGAAATATAAAATAGCTAATTTTTGTGTTTTAAAATTAGATCCAAATGTAAGGTTCTTTTGTCGACCTTCTAAACTCCATTTCTTGTATTTCATATCTCAAAGGTATTATTTGAAATTTAAAATATCACTCCGAACTTATTAGGGGCTAAACTACTAAACTAAAGGTTTTGTCTAGAGTATTTATTAGTTGTCAATTAAATAAGTACTAAAGTCTAAAAGACAGAATATGTTTTGTTATCTCAATGAATTTGAAGGATGAAATCCGCTATAATCATAGACCTCTATTTTTGCTTTCAATTCTTTTTTCATGTTCAGTCCTTTTTTGGTTAGACCATAGGTCTGTTTTGAGCTGATAGGTTTACCCAGAATGGTATTTTCGATCCATCTGGATATAATTTTTAGAATTATTTTAAAAGGCAAATATTGACAAAAGTGCGGTGTGTAGAAATTAATAAGTTATTTCAAATTTTATTTTTATTAAAAATTGAAATTGAGCATTAAATTGATGTTGCTCATATTGGTTTTATTGAAAACGAAATTCTTGTTGCCATAGGTTTCACCAACATTGAATTTGTGAACGTACAATAATTGTGCGTCAAAACCTTTCAGCATACCCTGAAATTGGTAACGGAGCTCGGCATTTGCTTGGACATAGGACGGGAATGCATATTTGTTCAGTTCGAATGTTTTCACGTCAGGCAGGTCAAAATACCCCACTGCCAGATGAGATTTGAAATTCTTTTTTGGATTCGTGTATTGTATTTTGGTCATTATCGCATCAACGTCTCCAAAACCTTCGTTTCGTTCCCTGGGCATAAAGGTGTAAAACGGATCACGGCCCCATTCCCGGGGCATTAAATACCTTCCTTTGGCAGTGATCCTATTGTAGTTTAAAGTGATTTCTATTTCTTTGGTTTGCCAGCCCAATCTTCCCCCGAAGGTCTGGGAATTGCCGTTTTTTTCAAAATAGGTTTTGCTTGGATCTTCGTTGCCTCCAAAATTTACTGCGCTTTGGTATATCGTCTGGAATCCCAATAGTATTTTCGAGTTTGCGTTTAAATCATATTTGTAGTCCATTTGAAACAGGGCCGAATTGAACAGGTTTTCCGCATATTGATTCCACAAAAGTGCTTTTAAATTCTTTACGGATTCATTTTGTATGCCAACAATATAAATGCCGTCACTGTCCAAATTGCCATAATATCCGGACTTTGTCCCGTCGGGGTTCAGGCCGGTGGGGTAGAGTCCTATCGATTCCCCCACTTTGACGTATTTCAGGGTGCTTCGCGGAGAAATTCCGTACAGGTAGCCCACATTGACCTTGGTTTTTTTTATTTCGTTAAAATCGAGCCAAATCCCGTTCACTTCCGTAGGCCGCATTCTGCCGTCCTGCAGATTTATAAACGAGCTGTTCAGTAACTGCTTTCCTATGGTTATGTCCGAATTTTTAAAGCTGTATTTCAGATATAACTCTTCTAAGCGGCTTAAATTGTTTTTGTTTGTCGGGTTTTGGAGATCAAAAAGCCCCACTTCATATCTATTGGAAGAATTCGTCGTTGGGTCATTTTTAGATAAATCCGACGATCCAACATTATGAATGTAATATCCGCTGACACCAAATTAAAAATTATGGAACTTAGCCGTTTCAAATTTCACTCCGCCTCCCAACGCATTGGCAAAATAATCGGACAGACCACTTTCATTGTCGGTGGCCATGAAGAAATAGCGGAAGTGGCCGCTAAAGTTTCCGTTTTTGAAAGCATTCAAAATCGATGTGGAATCAATTTTTTCATCACTTTTTTCTTTCCACACCTTTGGCTTTTCTGAGATTTCCTGATGTTGGGCCGACGAATGTATACTTAATAGGAGAAAAAAGGTTAAAATTATTTTGGAGAAAAAACATTTCATTTACAAGTCTTTAATTTTTGGCAAAAATAAGCCCAACATCAATAAAGTTAGGTAACATTTATCACAGTCGGGCAAATAATATCAGAAATTAAATATTCAGAACACTATCTGAAAGTATAATCAACGCCACTAACCTGGGTTAACAGTGTATCTGGAGCGTCCAGAATTATGGCGTTTTTTTGAGGTGTAGGCGTAACGGGAGAGTTTTCCTTTAAGTATTCTTTCAACACGGAATGCAAAGTTGAAGTCGTGTTTTTAGGATCCATAACTCCCTTCATTCTGCAAAGCATGTCCTCAGGATCTCCGTCACGTTCACAGGCCATAATCGAATACATTTTTTCAGGATCTATCGGCGCATTTTTTACGGTAATACTTTGCACTCTTGTTCCCATTTCGGCAAAGGCGTTGAATCGTACTTCCATTCCTTTAAACTTTACGACCCAGCCGCCAAAACGTTTTGAGGCGTCTGTAGCAAAAACATTGTTTAATTCTTTCTCTAACCAGTTTATCAATTGTTTCCCGCTAACTTTCGCGGTTCGTACGGTACTGTCCACAGGTAACATATCAAAAACGAATCCGTTCGTGATTGGAATATTTCCTGTTTTGTCTGCCGTAGTTTTTGGCGGGCAAAAACGGAATCCGTTTGAAAGGTTAATGTCAATTTCTGGAAATTTCCAGTGCAGGGCACTCAGGATCATCGTGTCAATAGGATTTTCAACTACAAAATAACGGTACAAAGGAATCGTGCTGTATCCGACCACCGTATTAATTTGTTCCTGATAAACACTTTCTTTGTCCTTCAGTAAATCGGCTATCTTAGCATCCGGTATTATTTTAGGCGAAGCGACTTCTATTAATTCATAGCTGTCGCCTATCACTTTTCCGTCTTGAATGGTCAAATCCAGTTTTCCGATAAAAGAACCAAAAGCTCCCGGTTCCACCACTTTTGAATATTTGCAAACAATAGGTTTGCGCACTCTTTCGTGCGTATCACCGCCTAAGATATAATTTACACCTTCACATTCGGGTTTGTTTGCCAAAGATATCTGCTGTGACAAACCGAGATGTGCAATTATAATGACATAGCTGCACTGCTCTTGATTTCTAAGCACGTCAACATAATGTGGCAGATTGTCTTCGGGTGGGGTATAAATGATTCCTTTGCTGTAATTTGGACTTTGTCTTATGGGAACCAGAGGATCCGTGTATCCTAAAAAACCAATTTTTGCGCCGGCTACATGCCAGATGGTATAGGGTTGAAAAATAAGTTCCCCGCGTTTTCCATCTCCTAAATCGTGGTACATATTGGTACAGATTTTTGGGGCATCAAGAGAACCTAATAGTGTTTGCATTCTCTTTTTTCCGTAAATCACTTCCCAGTTTCCGGGTAAATACAAGTCGTAACCTAATGCATTCAAAATGGGGACAAAAGCCGCCCCAGTGGTTTCCACGCTTAATTCGCTTCCCTGAAACATATCACCGGTATCGATGGTATAGGTGTTTGGGTTTTTCTTTTTCAACTCTTTCAGCAGGGTTGCTATATAGGCATAACCCCCGGTTTTTCTAAACACGGCTTTTTCATTTTCCCAAAACAACTCGTCATGGGGATGAATCTGGCAATGAACGTCAGTGGTCTGAAGTATCGAAATGGTTTGAGGTTTACTTGTATCAATCTCTTTCTCTAGCTCGTTTTCTTCTGTTTTTTTTATATTTGGAAGAGCAGAAAGGGGCGAAATAATGGCGGCTCCCAGACTCAGTGTTCCCACTGATTTCAGGAAATTTCTTCGGTTGTTATTTGATTCCATTTTATTTATTTAAAAGGATTAATATTTAAAACTATATTTTGTATGTAATTCCCAGCATTAGCATGCTTGTGTCCATTTTGTAAGAAACGTTACTGTTAGGAACTGCTCCTAAAGGGTTGGTTTGCCCGGCTAACCTTGGGTTGTATATGGGGCCTCCGGTACTACCGTCACTTTTGGCATTGTGATATACCGAATTTAAGGTTAATTTTTCAGAAAATTCATAGCCAAAACCAAATTGATAGGCATTTTGAATCACTGCAGTTGCAGAAGCGGAGAAAAATGCCAATTCCGGTTTAATAGGATTGGTATTGTAAGTGTAACCCATTCTCAGAGGTAATTTTTTGATTCCTTTGTATTGTGCACCTAAAGATAATATTTGCATATCGCTCCATCCAAAGCCTTTTACGGCGCCAGTTGCAGACCATCCGTATTCTTCAAAACCTTTCGTTTTTGAGTATTCGATTTGTCTGAAATCACAGGCCAAATCTAGTGTGCTGTTCGAATATCCAACGCCTAATGAATAAATCGCGGGAAAATTCATTTTAAAAGAATTTTCCGAACTGGAATTGTCCAAGTAGGTATTTTCAAATTTAAAATCGGAGAACTGTTGCTCCGTTTTGTAACTGGCCCCTAATTTAAAACCCTCTTCATTTTGGTAAAAAATACCGATTTGTCCTCCAAAACCTGTTGCGACAGCATTGTTAGTGGTGGGATAACCAGCCATTGTCGGGTTGGCTGTGGGATTTGGTTTTAATTCTAATGTAGCGACATTGAATTTTGGGCTTAGGCCGATAGAAACCGATTTGGATAGCTTATAGGCATAACTTAAACCGGTTTGAAGCATCATATAATTGGAAGTTAAATTGCCAAATCCGCCCATGGATTGGGGCATATTTATTGGGTTGGTCGTACTTTCGGGAAAATCGACACCGAAACCACTTACTCCAAAGGCAAATGCTCCAAAGGTATGTTTACTGTCTTTTTTTCCATAAACGAAACCCAAAGATGGCATAATCGAATTGTTTTTCACATCAGCGGAGGTACCGCTCATTGGGCCGTTAGGCGTAAGGACAGTTGATGAAATTTCCGGGTTTGCCATAAACAAACCTGCACTTAAGGAAATAGTTCTTCCTTCAAATACGGATATCGCTGCGGGATTCCATTTTAAAGCCCCGCTGATATCGATAGGTTGTGCCGTTGAAGCACCACCCATAGACATATTCACGGCTCCAATCCCCTGCATTAAATGTCCGGATTGTGCAAAAATGTTTGTAATAAAGAAAATCGAAAGGATGGTTAGTCTGTTTTTCATAAGTTGTTTTAGGTTAATTTGGTTGGTTAATAGGTTTAATTATGATATTTATTAAAACTGGTTATAAACACATTTCTCGTCTGTTTTATTAAGCAGAGAACTCGAAGTAATGTTTTTTTAATAATTGTTTATATCAAATTAAGAGTAGTTTTTACATTGTGTTTTTTCTTTAAGAATCAATTCATCACTATCGGATTCTAATTTTATAATTCTTTATTCACCAATTGAAATTATAGTTTGTGGAGGTCTATTTCGATTTTAATATTTACGATATCGATTTCGTTTTTTTGACGCAACTTTCCCAATATACTTCCAAAACGATATTGAAAATAAAATACATATCAAATTATTTATAATCACTTAAAATAGGAAAACATCATTTAATAGTGTAAATTACTATATCAATTTGGAACAAAATATAAGCGTCCCTTTTCATTACGGTGATATAAGTTGCACTACTAAAGGACATTGAATTTGTAAATGTCTAATGGGAACTAACTAAAACCCTCCTTTTATATAACTCCAGCCTTGTTCTTGTTTCTCAACAACTTCAGCAATGCCAGCGGGAACAAATTCCACTTCGGGGATAAGTTGCTCCTTGGTTATTTTTCGACTTTTCATTGTATTTTCGCAAACTACAAAACGAACCCCTTTTGCATGAAGCGCTTTAATAGCTGCAATATGTTTTGATTTTGTGAGCATTAAATACTCTAATCCCATATTGTAAACCACAACTTCGTATTTTGCTTTAGGCCAGTGAGCAGTCAAATTATTCAGCTGGTTTGTAAATGCTTTCTGCTGTATCGTATCATTGGCATTGGTAAACTGAAACACTATTTTGTGTTTATCCTGTCTTTTTTGAGCGAATGTTCCTATTGAAATCAGGCCAAATAGAAGAACAAATAAAATCGTTATATTTTTCATGATAGATTTTTAAAAATTACTTTTTCTCGTCTTTCTTTTTTTGCTCTTTTATTGGTTTGAAAGGTCCAAATTTGTGCTGTGTTTCAGTAAATTTATCTGAGAACGGACCAAAAGGATGATCTACCGCTTTTTTGGAAATGTTTGGCCAATCCTTACTCAAATCTTTTGAAGGCCGTGGTAGGTTATTCACGTAAGCGGCAAGATCCCAGGCCTCTTCGTCGGTTAATTGCGGATTTTCATATGTAGCGCCTAGAGGCATATTGTATTTTACATATCCTGCAAAACGACTTATTCTGTAAAGTCCCGCACCGCTATTATAAGAATTGGCACCCCAAAGTGGTGGGTAGGTATATTCTTTTTTGTCATCTGCCAAAATCCCCTGACCATCCACTTGGTGACAACTTGCACATTTAGCATCGTATATTGATTTTCCTTTTACAGGATCAGCAGCCCTGTCTAAAAACTCTAAATCATAAATACCAGAGGCAGTGGCTTCTTCACCTTTAGGGACATCTTTGCCTATGTATTCAATATAAGCGATCATGGCTTTCATTTCTTTGTCCTCTTCGTTGAGATGCGAGCCATTTAAACTTCGTTCCAGGCAATCGTTGATTCTTTTGTAAATCCCTTCGATTTGCCCGCTTCGACCTCTCATTTTTGGATATGTAGAAAAAACGGACCCATAATTATTACCCCAAGGTTTTGTTCCAGCATCTAAGTGGCAATTGCTGCAACTCATCCCGTTAGTTATTTTTTTAACACTACCATTTGGCCCTAAATATTTAGCGGTATGTGAGATCAAATCTTTTCCATACTCTAATTGTTCCTTTAAAACTTCGTCGGTAACTAGATTGATGTCAGGAGCTTTCCAGAAGCTTGCCATTTCGTTTTGCAAAATCACTTTTTTCTTGGCATCGACATAAAGCTCATCCATTTCTTTATCGTTATTTTCAAACCAAGAGCTGATGGATGGATGAAAAAACAGGAAAGAAAACAAAGATATTACCAAGAATATAACAGTAGTAAAAAGAAAAATTAGTCTTTTTACAAGTGATGCGAAACGCTCGACATTATTTTTTTCCTTATCCATAATTTTCTAATGAACTAGTTTTTCTCTAAAATACCCATATATCCAAGTTCCTGCAATGGCAGATAAAAGTGTAACAATCATTACTGTCGCACCCGTCCCGATTTGTGCAAATAAAGGACCAGGACAAGCTCCAGTCATTGCCCAGCCTAAACCAAATATAAGTCCACCAATAACTTGACCTTTATTAAAGGTTTTGTCATGAAATTCAATCTTTTCGCCATAGATGGTCTTAATATTGAATTTTTTAATTAGAAAAACGGATATAGCGCCCACAACAACTGCACTTCCTATAAGTCCATACATATGAAAAGACTGGAAATGGAACATTTCTTGTATACGGTACCAACTGATTACTTCGGCTTTAATAAAAAGAATACCAAATAAGACACCAACAATTAAGTATTTTATATTATGATACCATTTGTGATCCAACTCACTCTCGTTGACACATACGGTGTCCAGTGAACGAGTTTCGAAATCTGTATTTTGATCTTTAATTTGCATATCGAATAATTTTTAAAGTGAAAGAATAAAAGGTAAAATAAAATTTGCCATAATCAATCCGCCAATGAAGAAACAACAAGTCGCTACAAGCGATGGCCATTGTAAATTCGACAAACCTGAAATGGAGTGACCACTAGTACAACCTCCGGCATAACGAGAGCCGAAACCGATTAGGAAACCACCAATAACGATCATTATAAATCCTTTAAGAGTTAATAAATTTTCCCAAGAGAAAATTTGTTCAGGTAACATACCGTTGATATTTGTAATTCCGTAAGTTGCTAATTCTGTTCTAAGGCTAGCGTCAATAATAATTGGATCTGGGTTTGACAGAAAACTAAATGCCACAATACCACCAATTAAAATCCCCAATACAAAAAACATATTCCATATTTCTTTTTTCCAATCATATGTAAAAAAAGGAATTTTTGCGGGCATACACATCGCACAAGCGTGTCGTAAAGTACCACTTATACCAAAGGATTTATTCCCAAGTATTAAAAGTGCTGGAACTGTAAGTCCAACTAAAGGGCCGGCTATATACCAAGGCCAAGGTTGTCTGATGATTTCTAAAATTTCCATTTTTGTTGTTTAATTAATACAAATATGAATCAATAAAATGGTACCTTATGTAACTTCTGTCACACAAGAAAATAAAGTTGCAAAAAAAATGATAAATATCATATTTATCAAAATAATATTTTTATTTCAATATATAATGAAGGCTATCTAAAAAAAAAATGTCAGTTTATCAGACGCTTTTTTTTTGTAATGTATTATAAACGTATTAGTTAAGGCTTTTATTAATGTAGTTATTATCTATCGGATGACCTTCTATTTAATTTTTTGTCTCATTCAAATTTTGTTTATTGTTTTAGAAGTGTGTCTAAGTTTTCCCTGAACGAATCACTATTCCAATCTGCAGCACCAATTTTTGCTACAACAATATTACCTTGTTTGTCGATAAGG
The DNA here is from genome assembly GCA_963976315.1 of uncultured Dyadobacter sp. Taxonomy (GTDB): domain Bacteria; phylum Bacteroidota; class Bacteroidia; order Cytophagales; family Spirosomataceae; genus Dyadobacter. The sequence goes on along the minus strand of CAXBLH010000083.1, from coordinate 6,624 downwards.
TAGGTAGCCGGTATCGTGGTTGATTGTAATTCTAACGGCGGATTTGTTAGAGGTTGAAAAATGGGTAGGTTTAAATTTTCTTTAACTAAAAAAGCATTCGCTTTTGCGAAGGAATCTGTGGTGACAAACAAAAAAACAATTTTATCCTGGTAATCATTGTATAACTTTTGCATGCTCGGCATTTCAGCAATACAGGGGGGGCACCAAGTAGCCCAGAAATTGATAAAAATTAATTTTCCCTTATATTGTTCTAACGACACACTATTTCCTACAGCATCAATCAACTGCCATTGGTTGGAGGAAAACTTTTTTTGTTCTGATGCTATAATCGTTTTTGGTGAAAAGACAAGCAGTCGGTTTAGTTGGACCTTCACAAAAGTACCAACTGGAGTAAATAGAATTATTGATATAAATATGATAAAAGCAATGTTTTGAATTGTTGATTTTGTCGGTTTTTTCCAGCTCATGTTTTTTTTAAATAATAATTTATTATTTGTCCTTTGGCATACGGATTTCGATAATCACGGATGATATAATAGTTATAAGACCTATTAGTATAATGGCATATTTAATTCCAAATAAATCTGCCGTTATTCCTGATATTATGGCTCCTATGGCATATCCTAAATCCCGCCAAAGCCTAAAAACGCCTATGCTTTCGGCCCTTTGATGAGGAGTTGTCGCCTGTGCAATGGCGGATAAAAAAGTAGGATATACCAATGCGGTTCCCAATCCCAGCAATGCCGAAATGCTGGCCAACTGATAGAATTCCTGGGCAAACGGAATAAATAAAATCGCGATACCCTGCAATAACATTCCCCAAAACAACATCTTTTTTTTCGAGAAAACATCGGACATTTTTCCGGTAAATAACTGACCGAAGCCCCATACAGTGGGGTATATTGCGGCTATAATTCCAATATTTTGGGAATCGTAATTCATAGTAAACAAGACGATGGGAAGAAGCCCCCAAATCATTCCGTCATTCAGATTATTAACTAATCCCGCTTGAGTTATGGCACTTAAGGTTTTGTTTTTGAAAGATGTTTGGATAAAAATATTGTCAAGTTTTGCTGTTTTATTGGATGTACTCTCTACGTGCACAAATAGTCGCGTGTCTTTGACAAAAAGCAAAGTCAATAAAAATCCGATTATGGAAATTCCAATTCCCAGATAGAAAGGGTAGGGAGTAATCCCGTAATTTTCGGCAATATAGCCGGACAGGAAAGCGACTAGGCCAACGGCGAAATAACCTGCAAATTCGTTGAGTCCCATTGCCAGCCCTCGATCTTTTTCTCCAACCAAATCGATTTTCATCACCACTGTACTGCTCCAGGTGAGTCCCTGACTGATCCCCAACAGAATATTGGCAAAAATCACCCAATTCCATGACGCCGCATGTATCAGAATAAATGGGATAGGCAATGCCAAGAACCACCCGAATAAAAGTAAATTTTTTCTACCAAATCGATTCGCCAATTTGCCCGCGAAATAATTGGTGATTGCTTTGGTAATTCCAAAGGCAACTATAAAAGACAGAATGGCTGTTTTTGAGGCCACACCAAATTCGATTTCGGCAAACTTTGGAATAATGGTTCTTTCCATTCCAATCATACCGCCCACGAAGGCATTTACAATAATCAAAAGCGTAAACTGCTTCCAGTTTTCTTTTAGGCCGAGTTTTGTATTGTTTATTTCCAATTGTTGTCTTGCGTTTATTTAAAATTCAAAAACAGCTTGGTCTTTTTTCAAACTAAGTGCTCCGGATGATCAGCTGTGAGGAAAAAACAGAGCATTATGCTAATATAATTTGTAATATTCCAACTGGTAATCGCCTATATGTTTTTTGTTTTCCAATATGGATTTTTTGTGCTTGAAATAGTTGAATGTTCCAAAAATAAAAATAACAGAGGAAGTAATAAACAACGCTATTTCAATTAGTAAACTATTTTCAACTTTCAACAAATTTCTCAAACTCAAACCCGCAATCAGAAAATACATTGACGTTCTCAAAAAGGCAAGAAAAGTGGATTGATTGGCCAATATAGTTCGTTGCAATGCTAATTTCTCCCTTAAAATTAAGTCTTTGTTCTTTGGGTTTTTCGTTTCCATATTATTTTGTTTTTCTAATTAATATCAAAAAGTAATCCGTTCATATTTGTTTAGTAGGAAGGTAAAAACTCATTTGCCTTTGTTTACTTCAAATTATGATTGGTAAAAAAATAAGTGTGCAATTTAAAACAAATATTTTCTTGTTTTAAACTGCACACTATTTTAATAGTATTGGGACTTATTTACTTATCGCCGCTTTTACGTCTTGCCATGTGCCGCCATTAATGACGTTTTTGAAACCATTTTGTTCCAAAATCATTTTGGCCTGACCGCTGCGATTTCCGCTTCGGCAAAAAACAATAATTTGCTCTTTCCCTTTAAATTTTTCAAATTGGTCAGCCACCTGGTCTAATGGAATATTTGTTGATCCATTTACGTGACCCTCGGCAAATTCAGCTTCTGTGCGCACGTCTACCAGGAAAGCACCTTCTTTTATTACGTTTTCCATTTGTATTTATTATTTTAATTAGTTTCAGTTGGGTTGTTTTCCTTAACCCATTCGCTCATTCCCGGAGAATAATTTGATATATTCTTAAATCCGTTTTTAGCTAACAAGGAATAACCAATGGAGGCTCTGTCGCCTGACTGGCAATGGATCACCACTTTTTTATCTTTGCTTACTTTGTCCAGATTGCTCGGCAAAGTCCCTACAAATACGTTATCGGATCCTTTGATATGTCCCGCATTATATTCGGCAGCGCCTCGAAGATCCACAACTTGAATTTCTTCGTCTTTCTGTAAAGTTTTAAACTCTTCAATTGTGATTTGATTCACTTTGTCTAAAGAACCACCGTTTTCTTCCCATATTTTTGTAGAGGGGATGTAACCGTAAATGTTGTCCAGTCCAATTCTCATCAGTTTTCTGGTCAGGTCGTCCAATTTGGATTCATCAGCCAATATCATAAAAGGTTCGTCATAACTAAGATACCATCCCGCCCATGTGGCAAAAGAATTGTTCCCTTGTATGCTTATGCTTCCTGGGATGAAACCATTTGAAAATTCCGTTTTGTCTCTGGCATCAACCAATTTGATTCCTTTCGCTAAAGCGGATGAAAGCTCCGTATAGTCCAGTTTTTTTAATTTTGGAACCTCGGTAAGAAGTGGACGGTCTACTTTATTCAAGCTTTTCATCATCGCAAAATACTTTGGTGGTTCCGGTTGGTCTTCCAATAAATATTTAACAAAACCTTCCTCGTCGTTTTTATGTTGGAAAGCCCAGTTTCTCATTTTTTCATAACCAACAGTTGTACTTGGAACCGCTCCTAAAGCTTTACCACATGCAGAACCGGCACCATGACCTGGCCATACCTGAAGAAAATCAGGAAGCGCGTCAAATTTGTTAATCGATTGGTACATTTGTTTGGCACCGATCTCTTGAGTTCCTTTCATTCCTGCCGCTTTTTCAAGCAAATCAGGTCTTCCTATATCACCCACAAACACGAAGTCACCGGTGAATAGCATTACAGGCTCATCGCTGGCAGGAGTATCGGTCAAAAGAAAGCTGATGCTTTCAGGAGTATGACCTGGAGTGTGTATAACCTCTAATTTCAGATTACCCACTTTTAAAACGTCGCCATCCTTAACGTCAACGTGAGGGAATTCATATTCCCAACCCGGGCCGCCTTCGGCCGAGAGGTACATTTCCGCTCCGGTCAACGCAGCCAATTCTCTTGATCCTGCAAGGAAATCGGCATGTATGTGTGTTTCTAAAATATGAGTAATTTTCATATTGTTTTGTTTGGCGATTTCAAGGTAAGTATCGACATCCCTTTTAGGGTCGATTACTGCCGCTACACCTGCTTTTTGACAGCCAATAAAATAACTTGCCTGAGCAAGACTCTTGTCGTAAATGTGTTGAAAAAACATATCTTTTATTTTTTTAGGTTTGTAATTTATTCTACAAAACTAGGCCATAAATTCGTTAGAGTTTGTGACTAATGTTACACAAGCTATTTATTTTACCTGCACGCAAGTAATAGATAATGGAAACATTTTGTTTTGTATTCTTTTTCGATTGCATTCTCCTCTACCATGCGGTAAAATGAAATGTATGATCGCCTGCGTCATTTTAAATACTCCAGTCAATAGGCGTAAAAATAATAACAAGCGGTTATGCCGTTCCTTTTAAAATTTTATTCCAATACAGCCAAGGCAATATTTTAGTTTTAAGTATCCACATGAGCCAATTAGGTTTTGCCTGATTGATTGGAAAAGTCATTTTTGGAGTATTTGAATAATCAAATTCCGCCAGCATTAATTTTCCGTATTGTGTAGGGATTGGGCAAGCGCTATAGCCGTCGTAGTGAGCCACAGGAGTTTTATTCTCCATAACTGCCAACAGATTTTCCACAACTACCGGAGCTTGTTTGCGTATTGCGGCTCCCGTTTTACTGGCAGGTGCACTGCTGCTGTCTCCTAAAGAAAACACATTCGGGAAACGACTGTGTTGCAAGGTGTATTTGTCCACTTCTACATAGCCCATTGCATTAGCCTCATCCCTTAAAAGGCTGTTTTTGATGAAGTCAGGGGCTGATTGTGGAGGAACAACGTGAGCGATGTCAAAGTTCAGAGTTACCTTTTTAGTGCCCGGTGTAGAAATGTTTTCTACGGTTCCATGGGAAGTACCATTTTCAGAAGACAGTTTTTGTTTTAAATTCTCATCCAATTCTTTGGTTTCAAATTCAATCGTTTTTGTGGCTCCATTTATAGCCTTAACATTGGATCCATAATGGGCGTGAATATTATATGTGGCCAACTGTTTTTCCAGTGTCTCGGCATATTCTTTGATACCGAATATTATACTTGCTCCCGAAATATAGTGGACTTCACATTTATCCAAAATTCCTTTTTTACGCCAATAATCACAGGCCAAATACAGGATTTTTTGCGGAGCTCCGCCGCATTTGATAGGGGTTGACGGGTTTGTGAAAACCGCTGTACCGCCCTTGAAATTTTTAATCATTTCCCATGTGTACGGCGCATATTGAAAAGAGTAGTTACTGCTTACATTATTTTTTCCCAATGTTTCCGAAAGTCCTTCTATTTTATTCCAATCCAATTGAATTCCAGGACAAACCACTAAGTAATCATAAGTAACTTCAGTTCCAGAAACACATGTAACTGTGTTTGTATTTGGTTCAAATGCTGAAACCGCATCTTTTATCCAAGTGGTGTTTTTGGGAATAAAATCTTTTTCATTACGAATAGTTTTTTTAATATCGTAAATTCCAGCACCTACAAGTGTCCAGGCAGGTTGATAATAATGTTTTTCTGAAGGATCCACGATTCCAATTTTAAGACCACTTTTTTTGATAAGCAATTTTGAAGCTACAGAAAGTCCTGCATTTCCTCCACCGATGACAAGTACTTGATAATGGTTTGGCATATTGTGTATTTTTTTTTTAGAATTATAGTTATATCAATAAACAACTAATTAGGCAGTGACTTAAGTTACATAAGGTTTTATTTAAGAAAAAGTTCTTTAGTTATAATATAAATTCCCATTATTAAAACAAACCAACCAAATGCTGGTTTCAGTTTTGCTCCATCTATTTTTTTAGAGAGGGCAGTACCAATGAATATTCCAACGATTGCAAATGCTGAAATGGTAAACAGGAATTGCCATTCGATAGCAGTTTCTCCCCCTTCGCCAAAGAAACCAATTAGAGATTTCGCTGCAATGATTACTAATGAAGTGCCAACTGCTTCCTTCATAGGTAGCTTGCTTAAAATAACTAAGGCAGGGATTATCAAGAAACCACCCCCAGCGCCCACTAATCCGGTAATAAGACCAACAAGAGCACCTTCAATAAGGATAAGCGGATAGTTGAATTTTTGTTCTTGTACTTCCTCTGATGTATTTTTCTTATTTTTTTTAATCATGCTATATGAAGCAATAATCATAATTACTGCAAATAACAGCATTAGAAAAAGGTCTTTAGTCAGGGTAAAAGTCCCCATAGTAAATATTTCCTTTGGGATTGCAGGGACTATTAAAGCTCTTGTGGCAAAAACGGAAATAATTGACGGAATCCCAAAAACTATGGCAGTTTTGATATTTACTAGTCCCTTTTTGAAATAACCCACAGTACCGACCGCACTTGTTAGACCAACAATAAAGAGTGAATATGCTGTTGCTACCACTGGTTGCACTGAAAATAAATACACTAAAACGGGAACAGTTAGAATACTACCACCGCCACCAATTAGTCCTAATGCAACTCCAATAAGTATTGAAGCAAAATAACCGAAATATTCCATAATTGTAAATTTTATTATACAAATATTGCACGTTTAATTTATTTCTAAAGTAACATTTATCACACAGCATTCTTTTTTTTATATTCTTTACCATTTTGTACTTAAATTAACAGGCATTGTATAACAATATGTGTACTTAAAATATTCCCGATTGCTTAGTCAGGAAAAATAATAATTTTGATATTTCATTCACAATGCTTTAGCCTTAGATGCGATGTCTGTAATGATTGAAAATACGTTGTTGGAGCTTGA
>CAXBLH010000082.1:0-15406 GCA_963976315.1 uncultured Dyadobacter sp. | reverse complement strand
AGATCGTGCTGTGTTAATATATATTCCGTGATTACCCGCCGTCCTTCTCGTACCCCCAGTGCCGGAGCAACCCAACATAACTTATAATCGGAATAGGGCGGATAAGTCCTTTTGAGATGTTCAAAATGTGCATATACTCTTTTCAAACATTCAGCATATGCATCACCATAGGAAGTATAGTTTTCAAACTCATTACCTTCCATGGTAGGCAGCATATTTACATTTAAGTCTCCGTTAGGGTATTGTACAATACTTGCAACTGGAAATTCGTCAGCCCACCAACACCCTTCCATCTCCTTATTTCCAGGGGTGTTTCTTTGATCTATCGAATCGCTTTGAGAAATTCGGTAGATCAAAGAAACACCATTGATTCGTTTGCTAGGGAAATCTGGAGCACTCGGTTCGTTATATTTATCACGCCCTTCTTGTCCAAACTGCAATTCGCTACCAGCAGCTTCACATAAAAAGGCATTGTCGGTGGTATCAATAAATGACTTTGCCTTCACCGAAGCTCCGTTGCTTAATAGGATTGATTCAATTTCATGATGGCTGTGGTTGACGGTTTCAAAGGTGGTATCTTTTAGCAAGGTTATATTTCCTGTTTCTTCCAACATTTCTTCTACTACTTTTTGATAAGCCCCTGGTTCAAATGGTACTCCATGAAAATATTGTCGAACAAATGGTTCATTGTCAATACCAGTTTCCGAACCATGTCTCAATAGTGAATCAGTATATTGCAGATTGGGATCTATGAGTAATTCAGCACCAGGATGCAAGGGTTGTTCTCCTGAGGCGAGTTGCCATTTTCTATGTTTATTAAAGCGATAAATCCCTACAGCGCTGGGTATTTTTTTTAAACATTTGTAAATATCAAAAGGGATTCCCGTACCACCAACACCCATTTCCCATACAGAAACGCCACTTTGAGCGGCATTTCCACCAACAAAGGGTTGCTTCTCAATCAAGAGTACCTTCAGTCCAAGCCTACCCGCTGCCAAAGTAGCACCGATACCACCGCTACCTGCTCCTACCACCACTAAATCAAAAGATAGATTCGTTTTCATTTTTAATAGGGAGAAATTTCTTGAACGAGGGGTAATAAGGTAATTTCAGGTACAACCAAATGAGCCGGAAGCATACATATATTCGCTATTACTTTGCCTATATCTTCAGGGGATATCATCTTAGAAGCTGTGTCTGCGGAAGGGACTGGCAAATTGGCATTCGATTGAAATCCAGTAGCTCCCCATGAAGGAATCAATACGGTAGCTCTTACCTGATGGGGGCGCATTTCAACATACAACGACTTAGTAAATTGGTTCAGTCCGGCTTTAGCAGCGGCATAAATGCCCCAACCCTCCCAAGCTTGTACAGAACAAATAGATGAAATATTGATAATCGTACCGCTCTGTTGCTGCTGCATGATTTTTGCAGCACGGATACTACCTAATATAGCACTCGTCAAGTTCACATTAATACTCTCAATAACAGCCTTGTCTGTTTGGTTCACTATTGGTTCAATAGCTATTCCTCCACCGGCATTATTAACCAATATATCAAGTTGTCCCGACTCCTTTAAAATAATTTCAATAACACGATCCCAGTCTTCGGGACTGGTTACATCCGCTACGATAGCTCTAGCGCCTATTTGGGTAGCTTGCTGCTTAAGCTTTTCTTCGTTGCGGGCGGTGATCCACACGGTACAACCTCTTGTAACAAGTTCATTTGCTATACCAACCCCGAAGCCCTCTGAAGCACCGGTAACTAATGCTACTTTACTTTGCAATTCATTCATTCTTAATTTGTTTTAAATTCTTTCTTAGTCTAAAAAGAATGTTAGAAATATAACTCCCCCAATTATTTGGACTTATTAATATTTCAAAATAAACCCCGATTCAATTAAATAATCCACACTACGCTGGATCCCTTCCGTTAAGTCATCCAACGGCTCGTATTCGATAAGGAACGTGCCGTCAAATTTCATTCTTGGGATTAACGTCTGATAGTCAATATCATCCTCACCTATTGCTGCGGCAACCCAGCCTCCATCCTTTCGTTTCCAATCTTTTAAATGACAATAATTAATCCGGTCGTTCAAAATATCCAGACAGTATCCCTTGTCATCAGGCCTTACGGCTTTAATATTTCCAGGATCATAATTAAATCCCACGTTAACGGGCAAATCTTTCATCATTTTTTCAAGAAATATAGGATCTGTTGAGATCGTATTATGGTGAAAGGCTATTCCATCTCTCCACTCAATTTGACCGTGTGTTTCGATGCTAATCTGGATGTCGTACAATTGACATTTTTCGGCGCAAATTGCAAATGCTTCGATCACTTGTTGGTAAATTTTTGTATTGATATCTTCGGCTTTAGCAAATCCCGCAAAAAGACGTAAATATTTAACGTTAAGCTGTTTTGCTATTTGGATTGTGGCTAATGCATGCTCCACCATTTGGTCATGCTTGAGGCGATTGGCATAGGTAAAGTCGTTCTCAATGGTTGCCCAAGGGGTCGCTACGCTATGTTGCGCAGTTAACTGCATTACCTTCTCCAAATCAGCATCGTTGGACTCCATGCGAATGGTAGGCAAAAATTCATTACCTATTCCAAGTTCAAAGGCTTTGAAACCAAAATGATTGCATATTTCTAAATGTTCTTTTAGTTGTTTTTCTCTAAACCCCCACCATCCACATCCTATTTTAATTTCGTTCATCCAATTCCAAGTTAATTTTAATTCTGTTTAACCAATCCATCTCAGATTCTGAATACCTCTTTTATTACTGAGAATAACCTTCGTTTTGGGTCAAGAGTGGGTTAGCCTGTATTTCGAGCAATGGGATAGGGAACAAAACGTGTTTTGAATCAGCATTTCTACCGCTGGCTTTAAGTTTTTCTACAAACTTCCCGGTTCGCAATAAGTCCCAACGATGATGCCCCTCAAAACACAATTCCATTTCACGCTCCTTCCAGATCGCCTCCCTAAGCGCTTCCTTAGTCAAGTTGGCAAGATCGGGCAATTCGGAGACCTCCGTTGCATCATTGACCCCATCCGCATTTTCGTCTCGAGCCCTTTTTCTTATTAAATTAAGTTTTTCATATACCGGTTCGGAAGGGCCATTAAGTTCATTTTCTGCCTCGGCAAAAATTAGTAGTATATCTGCATATCGGAGTATTATCCAGTTGGCATCACCACCCTGTGCCGATCCGTAGGTGGCATCCCAATATTTCATAGGTGCAGGGCCGGCCTGTGCTTTTCCCTTGGCAGTAATCTCCGGGTAATATTTGCTTGGAAAAGAATCGACCATCATTATCCTTTTTCTATAATGATTGGGAGTTGCGTCGTAAAACCCAGGCTCTGTGGCGATGGATGTTCCCGAGATGGCTCCATTCAAAAGAATATTAGGATTTCTTGATGCAAATTGGGATGTAAAAGAACTCCCTCCACCTCGGTTATTCCCTGATTTGAACTGAACCGAAAATATATGTTCCTTCCCGTTTTTATTTTTAACATTAAAGACATCCTTCATATTCGCAAATAGGCTATATTTTGCTGACGAGATGACCTCCTGTGCTTTGTCTCTAGCTTTTTGCCAATCTCCTTTTGTGAGGTAAACCTTTGCCAAAAGCGACTGCGCTGCTCCTTTGGTAGCCCGCCCGATATCGGAACTTGAATAGGTAAGTGGCAATGTAGCCTCAGCCATTGAAAGGTCTGATATGATCAGATCATAAACAGATTCAGTGTCAGTTCGTGGTAATCGATTATTTGAATCGTCTACGGTAGGTTCGACAATCAAAGGGACACTGCCAAAAGCACGGACCAAATCAAAATAAAATAGGCCCCTCAAAAAGTGAGCTTCGGCAATATACCTGTTGCGTAGACCTTCTTCCATTGAAATATCGCCTATCCGAGAGATTGCCAGATTAGCATAGTTGATACCTCTGTAGTTTTCAGACCAAAATCCACGAAAAACAGGATCTGCGGCTGTATAGTCCATTACGTCAAGCCCGCCGGTTAGTTCTCCCCGGTTAGCTATTTCCGTGGAGACATCTCCAAAATACCATCCATTGCTCCCATAGGTAGAAGCCAGAACCGAATAAATAGCATTAACACCTGCTTTCGCATCTTCCGAAGTGATATAAAAATCCTGACTACTAATTGCTGAAAGCGGCTTTTCATCTAGAAAATTTTCGCAAGCACTGTTCGTAAATACTACTGCAAGGCATATAATTGTGATTATTTTTTTCATAATGTATATAAGAATGATGTTTAAAATCCCACTTGAAGACCTAACCTGAATGTTTTTGCTTGTGGATAAGCATTCATATCCACTCCAAATACCGTATTGTTATTTCCTAGTGAGTTAACTTCTGGATTATAACCGCTGTACTTGGTTAAGGTTAATAGATTTTCAGCGGCCACATACACCCTCACCTTGGAAAGAAAGCTAATATTGCTTACAGGAATATTATATCCTAAGGTAAGATTCCGAAGACGTGCAAATGATCCATCTTCAATATAGTTGGTGCTCGCTCTGTTGGGGAAAGTGCCTTGTCTACCCGCAGGGCGGTCTATCTTCGCAATGCTATTAGAGGTTCCTGGGCCTGTCCACGCTCCTTTATAAGAAGAAAGGCCGTTCATGCCATTAATTTGGGTGGTGAGGTCAATTAAATTTAGATTAAGTACATCGTTCCCTTGAGTACCATCTATAAATATACTCAAGTCCAGCCCTTTATAGCTCAAGGTATTATTGATCCCAAAGATAAAATTAGGATGTGGGTTTCCAATAACTGTCTCATCCAAACCTTCCTCAAAAACCCCATTACCATCCACATCTCTATAATTTTCGAAACCTGGCCCTGAATTCCCATTTCCTGCCATATGGCCGGCATCATAAGCTTCTTGAGTCTGCCATAGTCCGTCATGTATATTTCCCCAAAATACGCCGATAGGCTGTCCTACCATAATCACAGATCCGGCACCGCCATTGCGTTGGATCATATAACTACTGATAGAAGAACCAAAGAAGCGGTCGGCATCTGCAAGCTTAACCACTTTATTACGATTGAATGAAATATTTCCTGAAAAATTCCATTTTAAATTATTGTCCAGAACAACGGCGTTAAGTCCAAACTCAAAACCATGATTGCGTACGCTACCCACATTCATTAATGATGAACTATAGCCTCCTTGACGTGGTATTGATACATTGAAGAGAAGATCTCGCGTTGTTTTGTTGTAGTAGTCCGCCACCAGATTAATGCGATTATTGAAAAGTCCCACATCTACTCCAAAGTCAAACTGGCGGGTGGTTTCCCATTTCATATCTTTGTTGACCAAAGCTCCTGGGGTAATTGTCGTAACAAAATCATTTCCAATTACATACGGACTTCCTAATCCAAAAGTTTGTAAATTCTGATAGAGGGGAATAGATTGATTGCCCGTGATACCTATACTTGTGCGCAATTTCAGGTCACTTAACCAATTGATGTCTGAAAGAAAATCTTCTTCAATTACGCGCCACGCGAATGCAGCAGAAGGGAAAAACCCAAACCGGTTATTGTTGCCAAACCTACTAGACCCATCGTATCTTGCTGAGGCCGTTAATAGATATTTGTTATCAAATTCATAATTAATCCTTCCTAAAAACGACGCCATAGACCATCTAGAATAACCCGATGATGGAAATTGAGCCACAGTACCAAGACCCAAATTATTATAACCTGTAATATTTGTAAAAAAATCTTGTGAAGAAGCAGCTAAACTTTCGGAACTCTCGCGCTGTAGCGTAAATCCGGTAAGTGCTTCAAGCTGGTGTCTATTATTAAAAGTCTTTTTATAGGTAAGAGTGTTTTCGTTTATCCAGTTGATCAGTTCATTGCTACTTATACTTGCGGTACCTCCTGTCGTAAGAGAATTGACAAAGTCAGAAGGGACATAGCTTCTGTACTTACTATTAGACATATACGCACCAAAACTCACTTTCGCTGTTAAAGCTTCCGCCAGCTTAAACTTGGTATAAAAATTCCCTAAAACTCGGCTGTTCGTGCTCTTATTTTGGGAGCGTTCGGCCATTTCCACTGGATTCTGAATAGCCGGATTAGTATAAATCCCCTCGTTAGTCCATAGCTTATTCTGGGAAGAATAAGATCCATCTGGATTCTTCACAGGTAGTGTAGGTGAACTTTGCAGCGCCGCATATACTACTCCAGAGCTTGAATGCCCTGCGGTACTGTGGGCAATTGGATTATCGCGGTTGTAATTCATTGATAAACTTGCACCAATTTCAAGGCGTTGATTTACACTATGTTCAATATTTAAGCCAATATTGCCTTTTGTAAAATTGGAATTTATAATAATACCATCCTGATTGAAGTAGTTTCCTGAGAGTGAAAAACGTGTTTTTTCATTACCTCCACGAATCGAAATATTGTGACTTTGAATGGGTGCAGTACGGTAAATAGCGTCCTGCCAGTCTGTTCCTTCCCCCATACCACTGATTTGTTCTGGCGTATAGGCTCTGCTTAAGAGGCTACCATTCCTAAATACACTCCAAAACTGACGATCAAGTGTTGCAAATTCCTGTGCATTCAGCAAGTCAATTTTTTTGGTAACATTCTGAAAACCATAATAAGTGTCATACTCTATTTGGGTTTTACCCGACTTTCCCTTTTTTGTCGTAATAATTACCACGCCATTTGCACCACGAGATCCGTAAATAGCCGTGGCAGAAGCGTCCTTAAGAACCGTAATGGTTTCGACATCATTAGGATTTATATAAACACTGGATCCTCCGATTGGAAACCCGTCAATTACATAAAGTGGGTCATTGCCATATTGGATAGAATTACTTCCTCGGATCCGAACACTTAGTGCTGCACCAGGGGCACCGCTACCTTGAGTTACTTGAACTCCCGCTATTCGTCCTTGCAGCCCTTGTTCTATCCGATCTACTGGCAATTGTGTAATTTCTTTATTGGTGACGGTTGAAATTGAGCCGGTCAAGTCTGATTTCTTTTGGGTGCCATAACCGACCACAACCACTTCGTCCAGTGCCATGTTATCTAATTTCATACTTACATTTAATACCGTTTGATTACCAACGGGTATTTCTGCTTTTTCAAATCCAACAAAACTAAATACCAGAACTGTAGCTTGGTCTGGTATCTCAATCGTAAAGTGTCCGGTCTTGTCGGTAGTAGTACCAACAGCACTGCCTTTGACTATGACGTTTACACCTGGTAAGGGTTCATTGGTTACTACATCTGTAACTTGTCCACTCACTTCCGACTTTATCTCCTCGGCCAATACAGCTGAATATGTACCCAGCCATAGCCCAAGGAATAAAAAAGTAAACCGTTTAAAAAAGGATAATGTTTTTTTCATTAGTTCTATATTTAGATTTCTTTTTCAAATATAGAAACCTAAAATAAATATTCATATAAATTATTACATTTTTTTTCTTTTGAAATAAACGGATTCTTTAAAATAGTCTTGAAGTACACCCGTAAATAATTTAAAAAGCACGCAAATGTGTGAGGAACTCAAAAAAAGGGTGATTGGTGAAATCTAGTGGGTAACCCACTGAAAGAGAATGTCCGTCTATACGGATCGAGCTGAAGTAAATTAGCTAATTGGTTCGCTTAAAATACACTTTTAAAAAATAACTCTGACGACGCAGTAGGAGTAGAACGTTGTCCGCGTATTTCTATTTGTGCCGTAGAATGAGTAATAAATATTAGTATTTGTAACAATAAACTGGACAAATAATTAAGTTTGGTCTGGGATTGGTTCAGTGCTTTCTTAAGTGCAATTATTTCGTTCTGTTCCTCAGAAAGGTTCTGCTTTCCATTTCTAGGGACACTTCCACTTCCCACCGATTTGAATTCCCTTGTCCACCGCCTTACTATATCGGCACGTTGGACCATTCCCCTTCGATGGATGAACTGGTCTTGCCACTCATAAATACCTCTACGACCATTCTTTGGAAGGCCTCGTCAAATTTTCATCTTTCTCTTATGCTTATAATCACAACTTATAAGAATAGAGCTTAACTTGATGTCCACGGAAATGTAGCAGATCCAGAGTTTGAATACTGTCTAATCCTTATGGCTTAAAGCAGTTAAAAGTTAAAAGTCGAATGTTAAATGGACTGCTTGCTTATAGCTTACTGCCTATGGCTTAAAGCGATTCACAATGTTAAAAGTGGAATGTCTAAATTATTATGACTGCTCATAATAGCCTAGTCTCTGAGATATCCTTAGGGCATGACCTTTTATAATAGCTCCGAAGGAATCAAATGAAGAGTTAGGAACCCGGTCAGATGGTCCTGTCATCCATATTGCAGCAATCGGGTAACCATTTCGATCGAATACAGGAGCTCCCACACAGTGCATACCATCTACTTCTTCTCCAATATCAATGGCAAAACCCTTTTCTTTGACAATGTTTAAAGTTTGATAAAAGTGTGCTAAATCAGTTATCGTATGATCTGTAAATTTTATAAATTCAAGCTTCTCACATATTGATTTTTTGACCGTTTCTGGGAGAAAGGCCAGCATTGCTTTGGCAGGTACAGCGGTGTGCATTGGAAAACGAGTTCCTACATCAACCCAAAATTTAAAAGAATATAAACCGGGCATTTGTTCCATCACAATTCCTTCTTCATTAAGAATTACTCCCATAAGAACCGTTTCTTTGACGTGATCTCGAAGTTCTCGAAGTATATCTAGCGATTTTTCTACCAATTTTTGATCTCCAACCGCTGCATAACCCAAGGAAAGTAGTTTGCCTGATAATGAAAATGCCTTGGAGTTTTCATCTCTGTTTAAGTAGCCAAAATTATGTAAGGTTGTTGCGATTCGAAATGTACTATTTTTAGGAAATTGTAATTTATTGCTAATCTCAGTAATCCCTAAACCAGTCGGGAAATTTACTAGTAATTCAAGCAGCTGTAAAGCTCTTTCCAGATTTGGTACATGATATTTGGAACCTTCTACAATTTTTTTCTCATCCTTAATTAAATTTTCCATTCCGAAATATTTTGCTCTCTTGTATATTTTCTATGTAAGTTGTAAATATAGCTTACATTGATCAATTTTAACCAGAAGTGCTTGTACTTCGCAGAAAGTACTCCCAAAAAACAACGTATTTAATTAAAACTTAATCCGTTTTTATATTTACACAAATTACTAGGGGCTGTTACACTTGGGTGCTTCTTAGTATATATAGAATCATTTAATCCCGTCCTTGGGCATTAATATCTACTACTATTTTTTTCTTATACTGACTACCGTTTTTAATTTTCATTACTAGAAAGGTTGATGGTCATTTTATAGATCTTGCCCCGGCTGGTTTAGTAGGTAGATTTTTGAAATCAAAAAACCGAAACCCACGATCGGCGCGAAAATTGTTTTTGGAAGAACTTGACAACGGAAAACCAACGGCCGTTCGCTCTACTAAACAACTCGTGATAATGGTTAGTTAGGGTTTACGATTGACCCCCAAAGGACTTTATCTGGTTCCTTGAATTCAGTATGGAATGCAATTCCAATGCTTAAGGAAAATGTGGTGGTATGGACTTTCGAGATAAGCTCTCATTGCGTTTTGTCTTATTAAAATATAACAAACATTACCGCTCATTTCTTGTTACAAGTAGGTAGGCTGAAAATGCTAGGTTTGAAAAGAAAGTTAAATAATTAGTTTTAAAATAGCCTTAATAGGCTTAATTTGGGTATTTTTGGTTATAACATTAAAATAAACATCGTCAAAATGCGCTTAGAAAATAAAGTTGCCCTTATAACTGGTGGAAGTGGTGGCATTGGCCGAGAGTCAGCCATTTTATTTGCAAAAGAAGGTGCTAAAATCGTGGTTTCAGATGTGAATGAAACCGTAGGACAAGAAACTGTAGATTTAATTGTTGCTGCTGGTGGGGAAGCTTTTTTTATAAAAGCGGATGTTTCCAAAGCGGCTGATTGTGAAGCAATGGTGGCTTTTACCGAAGAAAAATTTGGTAAAATGAATATCATGTTTAACAATGCTGGAATCATGCATAGCGATGATGACAATGCTATGACAACCGAAGAGGCAGTCTGGGATTTGACGATGAATATCAATGCCAAAGGGGTTTTTCTTGGATGTAAATATGGAATTCCGGCGTTGAAGCGTGCAGGCGGTGGTTCTATAATTAATACTGCTTCTTTTGTGGCTATACTGGGTGCAGCCACTCCACAAGTAGCATATACGGCTAGTAAAGGTGCCGTTCTTGCCCTCACCCGTGAGTTGGCGGTGATTCATGCCCGTGAAAATATTCGTGTAAATGCCCTGTGCCCTGGCCCGCTACGTACCGAATTACTTATGAAATTTTTGAACACCGAAGAGAAAAAACAACGTCGGCTGGTACATGTTCCAATGGGTCGCTTTGGCGAAGCTAAGGAAATGGCGTTTGCTGCTTTGTTTTTGGCATCCGACGAGTCGTCATTCGTTACGGGTACTGACTTTCTAGTGGATGGTGGTATAACATCTGCCTACGTTACACCGGCGTGAGAAGCAAGCAGTTGGATTTAAAAAGTCGATTAGTAATGGTCGGCTTTAATTTTTATACGCTGTAAGCATTAGGTGGGTAGCCCTTTATACCTTTCACATCATTAAATAGTTTAAAGACGGTTCGGTTTAGGTTATTTAATGTTTAACCGTAACGACGGACCGCTTCGATCTTTAACGATTATTCTTCAAGTTCAAGATGGTTTGGACTAAGTGTTTTTAACCTTTAACTTGTCGCTTTTAACGGCGTTCTCGACTAAGAACTTACTACCTAAAATCTAACCTATAAACTATGTCTACTCAAAAGACAATAAGCCCTATTGATGGGTCAATTTATGTAGAACGTGAACTGGCAAATACTGCGCAGGTTAATACCGCACTCGAAAAGGCAGTGGATGCTCAAAAAGCATGGAAAAGTACTACCATTGCGGAAAGGGCAAAGATATGCCATAAGGCAGTGGAATATTTTATGCAAAATGCCGATGAAATAGGGGAGGAGCTCACCCGACAAATGGGTAGGCCGATCCGATATACGGCGAATGAAATTAAAAAGGGCTTTAAGGATCGCGCGGAGTATATGATTTCGGTGGCTGAAGATGCACTTGCGGATGTACAAGTGGAAGAAATTGCGGGCTTTAAACGTTTTATACGTCGAGATGCTTTGGGCGTTATTTTTGTGGTAGCACCTTGGAACTATCCCTACCTTACTTCGGTAAATTCGGTAATTCCTGGTATCATGGCTGGTAATGCAGTCATTCTCAAACATGCCCAGCAAACGCCGTTGTGTGCCGAAAGATACGCTGCCGCTTTTGAATATGCTGGTTTACCCGAGGGTGTTTTTCAATACCTCCATTTAAGTCATCAGCAAGTGGCAGATGTTATTGGTGATTCACGAATTGATTACGTGGCATTTACTGGATCGGTAGAAGGCGGGAAAGCGGTACAAAATGCCATTAACCAACGTTTTATCATTGGAGGTTTGGAGCTAGGTGGAAAAGATCCTGCCTATGTACGCGCAGATGCGAACTTGGAAGATGCGATCGAAAACTTAGTGGACGGCTCGTTCTTTAATTCAGGACAGTCGTGTTGTGGCATTGAAAGAATATATGTTCATGAACGTGTATATGATCAATTCGTAGCTGGTTTTGTGAAACTCACCAACACGTATGCTTTAGGTGATCCGCTATCGGAAGGCACTACCTTAGGTCCGATGGTTCGTACTTCTGCGGCTGATTTTGCTAGAAAACAGGTGGATGACGCAGTAGCTGCAGGAGCAAAAGCTTTGATAGATTCGGCCACTTTCTCATCAGATCAAAAAGGGACTCCTTATATGGCCCCGCAGGTTTTGGTCAATGTGAACCATACGATGGCAGTCATGACTGAGGAAACTTTTGCGCCAGTGGTCGGAATTATGTCTGTAAAAAATGACGAAGAAGCAATTGCGCTTATGAACGATAGTGACTATGGACTTACAGCTTCTATCTGGACTAGTGATGTGGATGCGGCGATGGCCGTTGGTGAAAAAGTAGAAACTGGAACTTGGTTTATGAATCGTTGTGATTATCTTGATCCTGCCCTGGCATGGACCGGGGTGAAAAATTCGGGACGGGGCTGTACACTTTCGACGGTAGGTTACGAAGCACTGACTCGCCCTAAATCATTTCATTTAAAAATTGGATAAATATATGAAAATCGGACTTTTAGAATGTGATCACGTCCGTGAAGAATTAAGACATATTGCTGGAGACTATCGTAATATATTTCCTGCATTATTTTTACAGGTAGCTCCCCTTTGGGAGTTTACCTTTTATGATGTTGTAAATGGTCAATTTCCTGAGAAAATTACCGAGTGCGATGCCTATATCTGTACGGGATCCAGCTTTTCAGTTTATGATCAAGAACCTTGGGTTTTGCAATTAAAGCAGTTCGTAGTATCGATTTCAGAGTCTGACCGCAAATTTATTGGTATCTGCTTCGGTCATCAAATGATGGGGGAAGCTTTGGGTGGAAAAGTTCAAAAATCAGAGGTCGGATGGTGCGTAGGGTCGCATACTTTTCAGGTGTTACAAGTTGAAAGCTGGATGGTGCCCTTCAGAAATGCTTTTAATTTATTAATGATGTGCCAGGATCAAATACTCACCTTACCTGAAAATACAAAGTTGTTAGCCCAAAGTCACGATTGTCCCTATGCGATGATCCAAATCGGGAATAATATGCTGGGCATTCAGGCGCACCCAGAATTCCCTAAAAAGTATGACCAAGCGTTAATGGAATTGCGAAAGGAACGTATTGGTGCCAATAAAGTAGAGATGGGTATTATCAGTTTGAAGCTCCCTACGCACGAGCTTACCTTTGCCAACTGGATTAAGAATTTTGTTGAAATTAGTCTGTAAACAGTCTTTTTACAAAGTAGTAAATGGCCTTTTTGGTATCATTTTTATTCATGAGTTCATAAAGCTGAAAGTAGTAGCATTTATTTTCTTTCCAAAAATCAACTCGTTTGACTAATTTCGATCCTTGAAATTAAGCATAGTACCCATGACTTCGACTGTAACGCAAAAACAAATATTAACGTCCAATCAAACTTATCAAAAGATTCGCCGAATCGCTTTTGAAATTTTTGAACAAAATTTTCAGGAAAAGGAGATTATACTCGCGGGCATAGTGGGTGAAGGTTATAGTTTTGCAAAAAGATTAGCTACTGAATTGACGGATATTTCACCGTTGGAAGTGGTTCTGGTAAGGCTGGATTTTGATAAAAATATCCATTATCAAAGCCCCATTTTAATGGATGATACCCATTTAGACTTTCAAAACAAAGTAGTGGTTATCGTTGATGATGTGCTTAATACTGGGCGTACGCTTGCATTTGCACTGGATCCTTTTTTAAGGACAGAGATGAAAAAAGTACAAGTTGCTGTAATTGTAGATAGAAGCCACCACCTTTTTCCAATTCACGCCGACTATGTGGGTTATTCCTTAAGCACTACTATCAGTGAGCATGTCAAGGTGGTGTTAAGTGACGAAGAAAATGCAGGCGTATATTTAAAATGACTTTTAGAGGTTGCAATAGGAGTATAGCTTTTAGGAGAAATTTCGAAACGATAATTATATGCTGCCTAATCTTCCTTTCTGGCAAATTGTATCGCTGTTTTTGTTTTCGGCAGTCCTTATTTGGTATTTCTCCAATAAATTGTCCGCGGTGGTTGAAATCGTTAACCATGATTTTAACTTAGGTGAGGCTTTTGGTGGTACTATTATGCTTTCCATCGTTACCAATTTACCAGAGTTAGTGATTGTAGTAGTGGGAGTAATAAAAGGAGATACTTCGCTAGCGTTGGGTAATATTTTGGGAGGCATAGCCATGCAAACGTTGCTTTTAGTACTGTTTGATTTCTCCACAAAGCCTGAGCGAAAACCGCTTACTACCCTCACTTCCAATAATAACTCATTGGTACAAGGGGTGTTTCTATGTATTATTTTGGCCTTGGTCATAATGGGCACGCAACTAAATGCTACTGCGGTTTTGCAGCGTACTTCCCCTGTTGAAATTCTGATTTTTTGTTCCTGGATTCTTAGCTTACTGATCATTCGCTCGTCTGAGAAAAACCAAAGGATTGACAAAAAACCTAACATTAAGGTTTATAATCTGGAAATGGGGAAAACAAAAGCAGTTTTCCAGCTGGTATTTATTGCTGTGGTTATTTTAATTTTTGGAGTTGTTTTAGCAGACACTAGTGAAACAATTGCCGCTAAATTTCAAATTTCAGGCGTTATTTTTGGAGCTACCGTACTTGCGCTGGTTACCTCTCTGCCTGAAATTTCAGGTGGGTTGGCATTTGTCAAAAGCAAGGAATATGAGCCAATTATTAGTGATATTTTTGGTGGGAATGCATTTTTACCCGTACTGTTTCTAATTGCCAATGTACTCGCAGGCCATTCGATATTAACCGAGGCCAAGCACACCGATATTTATTTGACTGGTTTGTCGTTGGTATTAGTGCTTGTTTTTTTGGTAGGTATGATTATAAAATCTCCCAAAAAGCATTTCGGATTAGGAATTGATTCTTGGGCCGTGTTGGTTCTTTATATTTTAGGAATTGGTGGTTTGATGCTCGTATAACCTGATGGTGTATTTTATCACTATGTCTTTCAGGGTAGGCAGAAGGTAGTTTATAGGGTGATAATTTGGCCTTTTCGGGCTAATTGAAAACCATTTGCTACTACTTGTTTCGACTCCTCACTCTCTGGGATGAGTAATTTGTTGGTATGGTTGAAATGAATAAAATGGATTTTTGCCTTTTCGCTTGCCGATAGATTTTTAAACAATTCCATGGTTTCGATAATAAACGGGTGGGGTATAGTAGTGATGTCTCGATTATTAATTTCCACGCCGTCGTAGAAAGTGCCGTCCAGAAAGGCGTAGTCTACCTTATCGATTTTTTTCTTGATATCTCCATGCCATTTATCCCATTTGTCAATATCGGGTATAAAAAGCACCTTTTTGTGAGGCCCTTGAATAATATAACCAACAGTTTCTGAAAATTCATCTCGATGTGGTACTTGTAATGGAATCACCTTTAGGTTCGGCGTAAGTGTGATGGTCTTTCCATTAAAGATGGGCCTTAATTGAATGTTCTGATTAGTTACTAGCGGGCTCCATGGGCCGTTTTGCGCCAAAAAAGTTTTCATTTTGGGCATTGCGTATACTGGCACTTGATCCGTATTGGCGGCCTCCTTTCCCAAATAAATAAGTCCAGTATAATGACCAATATGAGCGTGTGTGAGGAAAACGCCATCCGGCATTTCAGCATGACTAGTGTCGCAATAGGATAAAAACTGCTTCGCCTGTATAGGGAA
>CAXBLH010000081.1:0-15486 GCA_963976315.1 uncultured Dyadobacter sp. | reverse complement strand
CTTACTGATAAACCCGGTCTATAGGCACTTGTCCAAGTTTTGACTTGTTTTCCGCATTTGTCAATCAGGTAGGTTTGGGTACTAGACATCGGACTAAATAGGACATATCCTTCTTCTAAACTTCCAGTATCATTTTGTAACAGTCCAATGGTAGCCTGTCCATAACTTAGATCACTTAATAGAAATAGGAGATAGATGCATTGTTTGAGCTTTTTCATGCCATAGTGACTTTTATCGCTCAGTAAGGTTTAATTCAGGTTCAAAAATTCCTCCTACCAATCATAAAGTCAAATCGATGCTTACAGCCCGACCCTAGCCTCTTATTTCATAATTTCCAGTGGCTTTAAATTTGAATATCAAAAATTACCTTTTCTTGGTATAGTTCAATTGACTTGGTAGTTGAACTTTGCTCTATAAATGGTATTCAAAAGTAAAATTATTGCTATAGTTTTTCATATCATCCGTATTTTGATGTAACTCAAAACTAAAATTTGATAACGGAATACTATATAGGCCATGAAGCAAATGACCCGTATAACCTAGGGACTCCATAAACTTAAAAGTTTCCAAAACTTTTTCCTGGCCCACGTGTCGTTCTTCTATTTCGACTATAATTTTTGGCTTGTACTTTTTCAAAGTATTTATGCCTCCTTGAAAAATCTTTAATTCATTTCCTTCTACATCAATTTTCAAGAAGTCTGGCTCTATATTGAGTCGTTTACAATAGGTATCGAGCGTCTCGGTGGACACGCTTTCGGTTTTCTTGAAGGTGGAATGGTTTTCTCCTGCTACAATGGTGGCACCCGGAGAAGAGCCGTTCTGCGCATTATTATCAGGAATATATAAGGTAACAGTACCAGCGGAGTCCGACAGTGCCAAATGTTCAAGAGTAACATTATCCCATTTAAAAAGCCCTTTAATTTTTTTGATATATTGATAGAGTTTTGATTGCGGTTCAAAAGCGAAAACTTTGCCCATAACACCTACTTTTTTCAAAATAAAATATAAATAGCCAGCCTTATGAGCACCAATGTCCAGAACGGTCTGACCTGGTTCGATAGTAGCGTTAATGTAGGCGATCCCTCCTTGATCTAATTTATTTTTGTACTTATACGCTCTACGTTGAAGTTTGATGTTTTCGATAAATCTCATTAATAAAGGGCTCTTTAAATTCTTAAAATAATGGCTAGTTGGTTTCCCAATTAAGCAATCGCCTTTCCACCGAAGGACTTTTTTAATATCCCGAGAAAGTGCTATTTAACGGATGTATTTCATAAATATTGATTACGAGAGTTGGAACCCTCCTAAATGTGCAAATCCCACAAATGTCTTCAAGCAAATTCATTCGTGATAAAATCTAATTAGATTGTATTTTGGTATAGCATATACTGAAAAGTTAACTAGAACACTTTAACAAATCATAGTGCATTCCTTTACCTAATAGGCTACAATATACCATTTCAAACCGAAAAAGCAATTTGTTTTTTTGAATCGAACCACAAATCCTTTTGAAACCGACTGGCTACTAGCGCCATTTTTAACAAGATATATTAAACTTTTAGCCCAAGGCAATCCAACTCCTAAAAACATTAAGTGGAGTATAGTATAACGGGCAAAAAGGCGGGTAAACGCCGGGTTTATTGGGCAAAACACAAGTTGGGAGCACCATTAATTTGTACCCCATAGATAGGTAGTTCGAAATACCCGCTGTTGGTTATACCCATCTAAGAACCTTTAAAAGTAATTTTTCCAGTTTGGTGCTATATGGCGGATATATAAATCGCAAAGTTCCAAATCGCCTTTTCAAAACTCCTTTTGCATTACTGAATTCTTGAAAGCCAAAGTAGCCATTGGATTTGCCAATACCGCTGTGATTTACCCCACCAAAAGGTATAGCAGCATTCCCGAATTGTGATAATAATTCATTCACCACCGCATTACCGGAACTCGTATTTTTTAAAACGTAATCAATATTACGATTACTCTTTGAGTGAACATACAGAGCCAAAGGTTTTTCCAGATTCGAGAGTTTACTGGTCACCTCGGTGAGCTTAGTAAAACTTAAAATGGGCAAAACTGGGCCAAAAATCTCCCCTTGCATGAGTTTCATTTCCATAGAAACGTTGCTAATCACGGTGGGTTCCATAAAAAGATTAGGCTTATCTCTAGCGCCTCCTAAGAGTAACTTCCCTCCCTTTTGCAATGCATCTTCCATCACGGCTTCTAATCGATCGAACTGCTTTTCATTGATGATTCTGCCGTATGAATCAGAACTTTTGACATGTGAGGTTTGGCTGCCATACATTTCTTGTATCGCTACTACCAGTTCTTTTTGAAACCGATTCAAAATAGACTCTTGGACCCATAAATAATCAGGAGCGACGCAGGTTTGTCCATTGTTAAAGAATTTCCCCCACGCAATCAATCGGGTAGTGGCTTTAATATCACAGGTTTCATCTACAATAGAGGGAGACTTTCCGCCTAATTCAAGGGTTACTGACGCTAGATGCTTGGCTGCAGCAGACATTACAATTTTACCAACGGCAGTACTTCCGGTAAAGAATAGGTGATTAAAAGGCAATTTCAAAAGCTCGGTGGACACTTCCGCATCCCCCAAAACCACTGTTACCTCCTTGGGGTCAAACAATTCTGTTGCCATCTTTTGGATAAACGCACTGGATGCAGGTGTATATTCCGAGGGTTTGATAATGGCAACGCATCCGGCAGCAATGGCCGAAATCAAGGGTTTTATAGCCAGATTAACCGGGTAGTTCCATGGAGAAATAATGAGCACATTCCCTTTGGGTTCGTGTTGTATATAGGCAGAAGTGCCCAAAGAAATCAAATTACCATCGGTTTTAACAGGCTTCATCCAGTTAGTAAGGTGCTTTTTGGCATAACTTATTTCACTCACCAAAACCAACACTTCGCTAATCAACGTTTCTGAAGTAGGTTTTTGAAGATCCCTTTTGGTGGCATCAATAATCAGATCCAAATTATTGAGTATACACTTTCGTATCTTTTCCAGTTTTGCAATCCTTTCAGTGGCGTTGGTATTCGCAATGATAGATTGATGTTTCCGTTGTTGCTCAAAAATTTCCTGGTAGGAGTTGATGGAATTCATTTTATTACAATTTTATATTAAAAAATTCATGAGATATAGTAGCTCTTATCACAACGGGTTTGGTAGGTAGACTTTTGTTATCAAAAAGACGAAATCCGCAATCCGCTTAAAAATTATTTACAAAAAGTATTTGAAAGCCGACCGCCGATTGCAATGCTAAATAAGTCGTGATAAGGTCAGTTTTTAAACTTATACATAAAACGTGCCAAGAATTTAGCAAGTAGTTTGTAATATTGAATAAATACTAAATATTTTGCTATTTAGTAAAAAGTTTACAACACCTACCCAAAATGAGCATTGTAAGTAATAACATAAAATACCTTCGAAGGCTAAATGGGCTTACTCAGGAACAATTTGCAAGAAAAATTGCTATTAAGAGATCCTTGCTAGGTGCTTATGAAGAAGCTCGTGCCAACCCGAACATTACTAATTTGAAAAATATGGCAGCCGCATTTGGTATATCGGTTGACAATTTGCTAAAAAATGATTTACGCCGAATTCGAGAAACACCTGACCTTTCGCTTCCACTAAACTCCAATCGGAGCATTACGGTATCGCATTCTGGTCAAAATAATAATAGTAACCACACACCACGTGTGTCGGCTTTATCGGAGCCACAGCCATTATCCAAAATAATGGAAAAATTTCAGCAGGTTGAACCAGAAATCAGGACGGTTTCACGGCAAGTTAATTTAAAACCCGTCAATGGTCAAATGGCCAATATTGGTTTTCCGCAGGCCAAGCAAACCACTGTGCCAAGCCAAAGTCGGAGTATCCCCGTAGCAGACTCTGCTATTCCAGTTTTTAATAACCATATTTCACCCAATAATGGCACAATCCCCAGTGCTCCCAAAGCGAATTTATTTCCAGCGGTTCAGTGGGTAAGTCAAAAGGATAAGAATGAATATTTAACTCATTTACACAATCTCAGCTATATTACCAGTTTACCTATTTTCCACCTTCCATTACTTGAAAGTGGTTATTACCGTGCGTTTGAAGGAGGTTCCGACTCGCCGTTACCAAATGCTGCACTGATTGGTACTTTTATTAGGAATTGGTATGAAATTCAGGACGGACAAAGTTACGTATTGGTGGTCAAACAGTTAGGAGTGCTTTTTAGGAAAACTTATAACCAAGTTAGTCAAAACGGTACCTTGCAATTGACCTCCGATTTGGCAACTATTAAGCCAATAGCAATTCCGATTCAGGAAGTATTAGAAGTATGGGAAGTGAAAGCTTTTTTTAGCACCCAGCTCCCAAAACCTCCAGACAATTTGGAGAAGATAAGAACCCTTACGGAGCAGCTTGGTGACGAAGTTAAAAAATTGAGAAGTTGATATTAAAAGGTAGTCCAGCATTAATTGTCTGGACTACCCTTCTTTATGATCAGTTTACCAAATCACTAAAAATATGCTGAATGGCATCCAAATTTTTACTTTTAGAAGTAGATTCTATAATTGAAACTCCAAGCTGATACCAGAGCTCATCTCCTGCACTTATATAAACCCCGGGTTTACGAGGTCTTTTTTCTGATGCTTCTTCATATAAAAATTCGGCACTATAAATAGTATCCAGAATGGTTTTCAGCTGTTCCCAAGGTAGCTCTTCTTCGCGCCCCTGACTGTTGCGGATAAAAAAAGATTTACTAGCAAAAGAAGCGGTCAAATCCACCGATTTTTCAGAATCTTGAATTTCTAGATAGGTAAGCTCAAATGGCTTTTCTTTTCCAGAAACTTCCACAATAGCCTGCATAAATTCTTGAACAAAATAGGCCCAGCGTTCTTTATCGACCGGATAAACGGTCACAAATTTGCCATCCTCTTCCAATTCGATCTCCACAAAATCATCAAACTCTACTTCTTCCCGCTTACGGATCATTTTGGAAGACTGAAAAATATCATTAAACTCCCCTATCCAAACTGCTGGAATTTTACCTTTCCATTTGAAATCATCTTCCATTGAAAAGCCTTCGTCGTATATTTCCTCTTCGGTAAGATCGTCACGATCGGTATACTTGATAGAAAAATCAATAAACAGGTCGTTTTCGGACCTAATATCAAGTTTCAAGCTATCATAATGAGAAAATGGTGCTGGGATCGCCGGTGCAGTCTGAAACCTAACAATATAGCTTCCTGGAATTTGTATGTCTTTGTTCATATTTTATTTAAATAGTTAATCGCAGTATTTCGTTTATCGATTTTTTGCGAAGGTGTTTTTTCAAACCTTGCCACAAAATAAACATGTTTAGGCGTCTCATACCTCGTAAGTCCCTTACTTAATTCAAAAATTATATCTTTTTCTTTTAAATGATCTTCCTCTTGTTCTATAAAAAGGATTAATTTTTGTCCTAACAAAGCATCCTCTTGGTACCAAGAAAAAAAGTTATATTTCCAGTTTATTTCTTTAAAAACCGATGCCATCTTTTGATCCAGAACATCCAGTACTATTTTTACACCTCCTGAATTGATGACATTATCGGCTCTTCCAAGCCATCGAAAATGCTGATTATCCTCTAATACCACCAAATCATTGGTTTGTACCCTTTCAAAATTTGATACCTCTCCAGTTATATGCAAACACCCCCGAGGATCAACTCCTAATTGAACGCCCATAACCGGTTGATAGTTAGTTTGCATCACAGGATGTAATTGTCTAAGGGCAATATGCGAGACCGTTTCTGTCATACCATAACTCTGAAATACACGGGTTGGAAGCCCTTTTAATTTTAATATAAGTGAGTCGGAAACGGGAGCCCCACCAAGCAATACTGATTTCACTGCAGCTAATTTTGCTCTTGTAGCATTGTTTTCCAAACAGTTTTCCAGTTGCATAGGTACCATTGCTACGAAATCAACCGCTTGGTTAATGGATAAAAACGGGTTTCCGTCGGGTTCAATAATACACAAGTCCCAGTTCAACTCTAGTCCGCGTATGAGCATCATCATTCCGGCAATATATTCGATATTCAGACATACCAACGCTTTCGTACCCGCTCCTAATTGAAGGATTTCTCCTGTTTGCTCTGCACTGAGAATGAATCGGTTTCGTGTAATCCGTATCGGTTTAGGAGCACCTGTTGAACCGGACGTTCTCAACTCGATTTCACTAGTGCCATTCAGCCATGCCATCATAAAATCATACGCCTTTTTAAAATAAGGCTCCTGAGGGGCAACTTCAGTCACGAGCTTCTGTTTGTTTGTATTCCAAAAATGAGCCACTTTACTTGAATTTGCTTGTATTATATTTGGTAAATTTCAAAAGGAACTTTTAGTTTCAAGAGTATAATAGTTTTTGACTCTACGACAAACAATCTTTATTTTCGCAATTCGATTCATCGATTTTAAAATCTTTCATATAAAAAATTAATTCCATGTCAGCTTCAATACAATGGGAAACCATTAAGGAATACCAAGATATACTTTTTACAATTCATGAAGGTATCGCAAAAATAAGCATAAATCGCCCACATAAGCACAACGCATTTACCCCTCAAACGGTAACCGAAATGATAGATGCCATGCATATCTGCCGGGAAGATCCAAAAATTGAAGTAATAATCCTGACAGGAGAAGGCGGAAAAGCATTTTGTTCAGGTGGCGATCAGTCTGTAAGAGGACATGGCGGCTATATTGGGGAAGATCATGTACCTCGTTTGAATGTACTGGATCTTCAAAAAATGATTCGCTCCATCCCAAAGGTAGTTATTGCCATGGTAGCGGGGTGGTCCATTGGAGGTGGACACGTATTGCATGTTGTATGCGACATGACGGTGGCCGCAGAAAATGCAAAGTTTGGACAAACAGGCCCCAAAGTGGGTAGTTTTGATGGAGGCTTTGGAGCTTCCTATCTTGCAAGAGTAGTGGGACAGAAAAAAGCACGTGAAATTTGGTTTCTATGTGACCAATATGACGCTCAGGATGCCTTAAATATGGGGCTAGTAAATAAGGTGGTTCCCCTGGAAGATTTAGAAAAAACGACCGTAGAGTGGTGTAAAAAAATTCAGTTAAAAAGTCCATTGAGTATCCGAATGCTCAAAAGTTCGTTTAATGCGGAACTGGACGGACAGGCTGGTATTCAGGAATTGGCAGGAAATGCTACTTTACTCTATTATTTAAGTGAGGAAGCTAAAGAAGGATTTAACTCCTTTCTGGAAAAAAGAGATCCAGATTTTAGCAAATTCCCAAAATTCCCTTGATCCGTAAGATACACGGATCGTATATGAAAACATCACTTAGGTACTTGGCACTATTTTATCCAGTACCTAAGAGGCTGTTTAAAATTTAAACAGCCTCTAATTATTTAAAACATCTAAAATGAACTATTGGATTATAAAGTCAGAACCATTTAAATACTCTTGGGATCATTTTGTGGAAGAGGGGAAATCCATGTGGGACGGTGTAAGGAATTACCAAGCCAGGAATAACATGATGGCCATGAAGGTGGGAGATTTGGTATTGTTTTACCATAGCAACGAAGGAAAAGAGGTGGTAGGTCTTGCAAAAGTTATCAAAGAACATTATCCTGACCCCACTACCGAAGACCCACGCTGGGTAGTGGTTGAGTTTCAACCCGTTGAAAAATTTCCTAAAACAGTAACCTTGGCTCAAATGAAACAAGATGAACGTTTGCAAAATATAGCTTTGGTAAAGCACTCCAGACTTTCTGTTTCTCAGGTTGAAGTTCAAGAATTTGATATTATCATTGCATTGGCTCATGAATAAAAAAAAATTTCTTTTGCATTTGTTATTTCTGGTGTCCATACTTCCGGTATTGGCACAAGAAAATGCACGAATTGAAATACCAATACGTGGCACCCACGTTGATATTGAAACAATTCCCGTTGGTGAGGCAGGTGTTTTATTAGTTAGCAAGCCTAATAAGTCAACATTTTCGATTGAAAAATACAACACCAATTTAGAGAAAATATGGGTTATAGAAGGGCCAGTCGAAAACAATTATGACTTGCTGGCCACTTCGTATGACGGGCAGTCTGTATTTTTATTATATGGTAAAATTCGAGGATCGAACTTTAAAATCATAAAAGTTAATATCGGCCCTGGATTCGTAGAAACATTTGATATTAACCCAATCGACAAATTTGAGATCACAGAATTTCAAACAATTGGCTATTCTGTTTTTCTTGCAGGAATGGTTCGCAACGAATCAGTACTGATTTATACCCAATTAAACACCGGCCAATCTAAGCTGCTACCAACCGCTATTAAAGGGACCAGTGTTATCCAGTCTATGGAGTTGGATACATTACACCAGTTGATTCATGTAAGCTTTGCCGTTAAAAAAGGAAAACAAACCAAAATAATTGGTCGGTCTTATGAGCAGACAGGTAAGTTGTATTCTGAAATAAGTGTAACACCTGAAGATGATTACTCGCTCCTAAATGGTAGGGTTCAAATTTTGAACGACTCCACCCAATTACTGGTAGGTACTTACGGATACCGTAATATGCAAAGTAGTAGCAACCCAGCCTCACAGGGCTTTTACATTAGTAAGGTCGTAAATGAACGAACCAGCTATACCCGTTACCACAGCTTCACTTCTTTTTCCAATTTTTTCCAATTCCTAAACGAAAGGCAACAAGAAAAGATCGAAAGGAAAATTCAAAAGAAAAAAGAGACCGGAAACGACCTTAAGCTAAACTACCAGTTATTGGTTCATGACATCGTGCCCTATCGGGGTAAATACTTATTAGTGGCGGAGGTGTTTTATCCAGATTTTAAATACCAAACTCCGGGCTTAGGAGGTGGCTACAGTTATGGTCGTGGAATCCCCTATCGGAGTGGACTTTATAATCCATATTTGTATAATCCCATGTATAGCGGACGAGGATATAACCAACAAGTTTTTGACGGTTTTGTTTATACTCATGCTATAGTAGCAGGAATTTCAGACGAAGGTGATTTATTATGGGACAATAGTATTAATTTTGACGAAGTAAAATCGATGACACTGCGTCAGAAAATAAAATTGCAGAATGATGCAATGGGAAATTCGAAACTGGCATATAGCCAAGAGGGTGATATTAAGTCCAAAATAATCAAAGAAAACCATGTTATAGACCCCGACAGAACCTTGGACAATCGAACTTTGCATGAAGCGGATAAAGTTAAACGAACCAGCTCTGATGATGTTGATTATTGGTTCGGAAATTATTTCATTTCATGGGGTTTCCAACGAATCATTAATGGAGAAGATGTAAACGCGGCAAAAGCCCGAAGAAATGTTTTTTACCTTAATAAAATATCATTTTAAGATAAAGGACCAAAGTTTAATCCTATCATGACTCGCTTTTTAGGTCGGTTTTTTATAAAAAAAACCAAAATTAGTTATCTGCTCCAAAATCGTATACAAGTTGTATTGGACGAACGAAAGTGGATAGCAATACTAAAAAAGTCGTGATAAAGTCAAAAATACTAATTACCTACTAATTCAAAGATTTTCACCGAACTAGTAAAATACTATTAACTTATCTATTGTGATACTACTCTCACCAGACCAACATACAGACTACCAACTAATTGATTCAGGATCTTTTGAAAAACTAGAACGTTTTGGTCCCTATATATTACGCCGGCCTGAACCTCAGGCCATCTGGGACAAAACTTTATCTGAAAAGGAATGGGAGCAGAAAAGTAATGCGACCTTTAAGAAAGACAAAAACTCTCAAGAAAAAGGCCAGTGGGTTACCAAAGCCGAAATGCCCGAAAAATGGACTATTCAGTACCGTTCTGGAGCCTTGCATTTGCGTGCAAAGTTGGCACTATCTTCCTTTAAACACGTGGGTATATTCCCGGAACAAGCAACCAACTGGGATTTTATTTCAAAAAAATTATCCGCTATTAAGGAACCGAGTCCGAATGTATTGAACCTGTTTGCCTATACAGGCTTGGCCTCCTTAGCTGCTAAAACGAGTGGTGCGGACGTTACCCATGTGGATTCCGTGAAACAGGTTATCAGCTGGTCTCGTGAAAACATGGAGCTAAGCGGCCTAAGCAACGTAAGGTGGGTAGTGGAAGATGCCATGAAATTTGTTCAACGTGAAGTTCGACGGGGAAATCAATACAATGGTATTATACTGGATCCCCCCGCCTATGGACGTGGACCTGATGGCGAGAAATGGGTTTTAGAAGAAAGCATTAACGAATTATTGAGACTCTGTGCCAAGTTACTTAAAAAGGAAAATTACTTTTTGATCATTAACTTGTACTCTTTGGGCTTATCGGCATTGATAGTGGAAAACCTTATCAAAGCCCATTTTGGGGAGCAACCCATGCATGAATTCGGCGAGCTATTTATTGCTGATTCATTTGGCAAAAAGTTACCATTAGGAGTTTTTTCGAGAATTTCCGATATATAACCTTTTAGTGCAACCTCCTCCATTACTTAAACCTGTTAAGATGTTAAATTCAAAAAATGTACTTGAATAAGCACCTATTAAAAACGATTGTATTTTTTTCATTCTTGCTACTGCTATGGTCATGTCAAAATGAAAAAAAGTATGATACCAAAATTCCTCCAACCATTAAAAAGTCGAAGGAGCAGTGGCAAACAGTAGCTATTAAATATCTAAACGAATTAATAGAGAATGGTGTTGATTTAGAAAGCAACTATTTTAAAAGGGCCAGACTTTATTTTGAAATGGAAAATTATCAGGAGGCCCTTACTGATGTAAATAATGCGATACAAGAAAATGAAAATGAAGGAACCTATTTTTTATTAAGAGGTAAAATCAATTTAGAGCTTAAAAACGTTGATGTCGCCTTGGCTGATGCCGAACGGGCAGAAGCATTGGTTCAAACAAGTCCTGACTTGTACATATTACTTGCAGATATCTATCAAATGAAGAAGAGTTTTGGTAAATCAGCGGCATATTTGAACCAAGCAGTAAAAATGGATCCATATAGTGGCAGTATCTATTATGTACGTGCCATGCTATTGACTAACCAAGGCGATACCATCTCAGGAATCAATAATTTAAAGGAAGCAATTCACCTTAATCCTAGGCTAGTTCGAGCCTATGAAAAGGCAACAGAGCTAAATATAGCCTTAAAAAATATTCCAGAGGCGCTAAAGATAAATAACTTGGCTCTAAATCGTTTTGAGGATAGGTCTGAATTGTTTTATGAAAGAGCTGAAATTTATAGAACCATTTCGAGTTATGATACGGCCATCATCAATTATAGAAAGGCTATTAAAATAGACCCAGATTATCAAAAAGCACACCTTAAATTAGCTCATACGGCCATTGCCATAAAAGCGTATCACTTGGCAATTGGCTCATTGAACCGCTTGATGGTCCTTAAAAAGGAGGATATCCCTACGATTAATTTATTAGGTTACGCTTATGAAAAACTGGGGGACTTTGAAAAAGCAAAGTCATATTACAGTATTACCTTAGAAAAAGCACCTATGAATGAAGATGCTCGATACGGGATGTACAGGATTAAACAACGTGAAAATGCTTATTTGGAAGGCCTTAACGAAATCCACCAGTTACCAGAAAATGACCGGTTATTAGATACAACGCGGGTACATTTGAATATTATTCAACCCAGAGGAACTACAAAATTAAAAATCGATACCTTAATAAAAGCCAAAATTGAATAGTTTTGCATTAATTAATATATAAAGTCAATAATAAGATTCTGTTCGCAGAATATTTGTTAACAATTAATACCAAAGAAATATACCTATAATTAGATTCAATGACAGACAAGGCTGAAATTATTATAACCCTTCCTGACGGGACCAATAGAACTTATCCAAAAGGGGTTAATGCCCACGATATCGCTTTAAGTATTAGTGAAGGATTGGCACGAAACATCATTGCAGCAAAAGTTAATGATGAAGTTTGGGATATCACTCGTACCATAGAAAGTGATTCACTCGTAAAACTTTTGACTTGGAATGATGACGATGGTAAGGCTACATTTTGGCATTCATCTGCCCACTTATTAGCCGAGGCCCTAGAAGATTTATATCCAGGGGTGAAGTTTGGTACGGGGCCTTCTCTAGAAAGAGGTTTCTATTACGATGTTGATTTGGGAGAGCACACTCTCTCACAAGATGATTTTCCCAAAATCGAAGCAAAAATGCTAGAATTGGCTCGTAAGAAAAATGAATACACTAGAAAGCCAATAAATAAATCGGACGCTATCCAATATTTTACAGAGAAAGGCGACGAATATAAATTAGAATTACTTGAAGGACTTGAAGACGGTTCGATCACTTTATATACACAAGGTGATTTTACGGATCTTTGTCGAGGACCACATATTCCAAATACAGGAATAATAAAAGCTATCAAATTAACCAATATTTCGGGTGCATATTGGAGAAATAAGCAAGAGAACAAAATGCTTACCAGGATCTATGGGGTTACATTTCCTAAGCAAAAAGAGCTAGAAGAATATGTAAAACTAATAGAAGAAGCAAAAAAACGCGACCATCGCCGACTTGGTAAAGAGCTAGAATTGTTTGCATTTTCCGAGAAAGTAGGCATGGGATTACCATTATGGTTACCCAAAGGTGCTATGCTACGCGAACGTTTGGAAAGCTTTTTGAAAAAGGCCCAGGGACGTGCTGGTTACCAGCAAGTAGTAACTCCGCACATTGGAAGTAAGGAATTATATGTTACCTCTGGCCACTGGGACAAATACGGCAAGGATTCTTTTCAGCCAATAAAAACACCTCATGCAGACGAGGAGTATATGCTGAAGCCAATGAATTGCCCTCACCACTGCGAAATATATAAAACTTCACCAAGGTCTTATAAAGACCTTCCAATTCGTTTTGCGGAATTTGGAACGGTTTATCGGTACGAACAAAGTGGAGAGCTGCATGGACTAACTCGTGTAAGAGGTTTTACACAAGACGATGCGCATATCTTCTGTCGTCCGGATCAAGTGAAAGAAGAGTTTATTCGGGTAATCGATTTAGTGCTCTACGTTTTCAAATCATTAGGATTCGAAAGTTACAGTGCCCAAATATCCCTAAGAGACCCTTCAAATAAAGCCAAATATATCGGTAAAGATGAAGAATGGGAAAAGGCAGAAAGCGCGATCATTGAAGCCGCAGCTGAAAAAGGACTAGACACGGTTACAGAGCTAGGTGAAGCAGCCTTCTACGGCCCTAAGCTAGACTTTATGGTAAAAGATGCCCTGGGCAGAAAGTGGCAGCTAGGGACCATTCAGGTGGATTACCAAATGCCCCAACGATTTGGGCTTGAATACACGGGTTCCGACAATCAGAAGCACCGTCCAGTGATGATTCACAGGGCCCCGTTTGGATCGATGGAACGATTTATTGCGATACTTATTGAGAATACAGCGGGCCAGTTTCCACTTTGGTTATCACCAGATCAGATTGCGATATTGCCAATATCCGAGAAGTATGCAGATTATGCAGAAGAAGTATTTTTTCAATTGCAGGATCATGACATTCGAGGCTTCGTAGATCATCGTGATGAAAAAATTGGACGGAAAATTCGCGATGCTGAAGTTATGAAAGTACCTTTCATGCTTATAGTCGGTGAGAAAGAAATGTCCGAAGGGAAAATCGCTATTCGTCGGAAAGGAGAAGGAGATTTAGGTAGCCTATCCATCGAAGAATTTGCTAATTTCTTTAAAAATGAAGCAAAAGTTTGAAGATTTAAACATTTCTTCATATAATTAAGTAAAATAGGCACTATTTTTGTGAATGTAGTGTTGAAAAATTGATTTTCACATTAACCAAAAATCACCAATCCAATTATTTATGGCATTAAGACCCCATAGTGGCCGGTTCAGAGTTCCCGAAGAACCCTATAAAATAAACGATAGAATAACTGCAAAGGAAGTACGCCTAGTAGGCGAAAATATAGAGCCTGGAGTTGTGGATCTTGCTACTGCAAAAGCTACAGCCAAGGCTCAAAGCTTAGACTTAGTAGAAATTGCACCAACGGCTGTTCCGCCAGTTTGTAAAATTGTTGACTATTCTAAGTTTAAATATGAGCAAAAGAAAAAGCAAAAGGAAATAAAAGCAAAAGCTCAAAAAGTGGTTATCAAAGAGATCCGTTTCGGTCCTAATACAGATGATCACGATTTTGAATTTAAGCTTAAACATGCAATTAACTTCTTAAAAGAAGGTTCCAAAGTAAAGGCTTATGTCCATTTTGTAGGTAGAACTATCGTTTTCAAAGAAAGAGGTACTAATTTACTTAGGAAATTCTCAGAGGCACTTACCGAATATGGTAAACTGGAAATGCAACCTAAATTAGAAGGAAAAAGAATGACGATTATTCTTGCACCTGCTGTTGCAAAAAAATAATTCCTGTTAAAGAAGTCTTTAAAAATCGTGCACGAGAATAAGATTCTCATGCACGATTTTTAGTTTAACTAGATTTTCGTTAATTTTGCGGGCTGTTTTAATTTTTTCAACTATTCTATTTTATTATTATGCCTAAAATGAAAACCATTTCTGGTGCGAAGAAAAGATTCTCGCTTACTGGAACAGGTAAAATCAAACGCAAACACGCTTTTCATAGCCACATTCTTACCAAAAAATCAAACAAGCGCAAGCGCAAGTTGGTTAAAACTGGTTTGATCGATGTTTCAAACGAAAAGCAAGTATTGGCAATGCTTCGTAAATAACGAAGGTAAAGCCGATCTATTAAAAATACCTAATTAGGTTTTTTGTTCAACCCGATTACCGGCCATAAAGTCTCCTCTGCGAGCGCCGACAATCAAAAACAGTTACAATTATGCCACGTTCAGTGAACCACGTTGCGTCGCGTGCAAGACGTAAAAAAGTATTAAAATTAGCGAAAGGCTATTATGGCCGTCGTAAAAATGTTTGGACCGTAGCTAAAAATGCCGTTGAAAAGGCTTTAAGCTACGCTTATGAAGGTCGTAAACAAAAGAAACGTCATTTCCGTGCTCTATGGATCCAACGTATTAACGCTGGAGCAAGATTACACGGTTTATCCTATTCAGCATTGATGGGTAAGTTAAACGGCAAAGGCATTGCGCTTAACAGAAAAGTTCTTGCCGATTTGGCAATGAATCACCCGGATGCTTTTAAAGCAATCGTTGATCAAGTTAAATAAAACAGCATCCCGCTTCGGCGGGATTTTTTTTGAGCCCATAATTATTTTGGTGACTTCATTGGTAATATAGAGTCAAAAAAAATAAAATATTAAATCTCATGATAGAACAACTATTAGGTCTGATAAAGGAAAATTCTCAACATGCCGTTGTACAAAACCCACAAATTCCTAACCAACAAAATGAGGAGGTAATGCAAACATTACTTTCATCTATCACAGGTGGAATTCAAGACCAAGCTCAGTCAGGAAATATCCAAGG
>CAXBLH010000080.1:0-15528 GCA_963976315.1 uncultured Dyadobacter sp. | reverse complement strand
AATTATGACTATGATAATAAGTACTTTGTAGAAGCCAATTTTGGTTACAATGGTTCCGAACGTTTTGCAAAAGACAACCGCTATGGTTTTTTCCCTTCATTTGGAGTAGGGTGGTTAGTATCACGAGAGCCTTTTATGGAGAGCCTGAGCAAAACTTTCAGCTTACTTAAATTTAGAGCCTCCTTTGGGTGGGTAGGGAATGACAAAATTGGTAGCGATGATGCAACCGATCGTTTCTTTTACCTGTCTGAGGTAAATCTGGCTTCTGGACAAGCTGGATCGAGGACGAAAAATGAACGTAGGTATGGATGTGAATTTATTCAATGATGCCATTCAGTTCAGAGTGGATATGTATAATGAAATCAGAAGTAGTATACTTCAAACCCGTTCTGATATTCCTTCAACTCTTGGTTTACAGGCTTCCCTTCAAAGTAATGTAGGCGAAGTAGAAGCTTGGGGAACAGATGCCTCCCTGGATGTGAATCATAGTTTTACCAATTCTTTTTGGATCACTGGAAGGGGTACTTTTACGTATAATAACAATAAATTCAATGTATACGAGGAGCCCAATTATGCTGCTATTGGTGCAAACTGGGTGTCAAGAGTGGGCAGAAACGTTACCCAAACAAGTGGGTATATTGCTGAACGTCTTTTTGTAGATGACGAAGAAGCCCGCAATTCCCCACGGCAGTTTGGAACTCCTGGAGTTAATTACGGAGGTGGTGATTTGAAATATAAAGACCTTAATGGAGACGGTGTGATTACTTCACTAGATGTTGTAGCAATTGGCAATCCAAGAGTTCCTAAAATCACTTATGGATTTGGTGCCTCTGTGGGGTATAACAAATTCGATTTGAACTTATTTTTTCAAGGACTGGGAGGAACATCATTTGCAATAGATCCTATCCGGACGGGTCCTTTTATCAATAGTATTACGGGTTCCCTAAATAATGACCCTTTGCGGTTATCAACAGCCAATGGTTTATTATCTGAGAATGGGCTATTAAAAGCCTATGCGGATGACCACTGGACAGAAGAAAATCCTAACGTATATGCGCTATGGCCAAGGTTAACCACAGAAATCATTCAAAACAATGTAGTCTCTAGTACTTGGTGGCAAAGAGATGGTTCTTTTGTTCGATTAAAACAATTGGAAGTCGGCTATACCGTAATAAAAAATCAGAGAAAATTTGGAATGTCTGGCCTTCGGATTTATGCAACAGGAACCAATTTGTTTACTTGGTCCTCCTTTAAACTTTGGGATCCAGAGTTAGGGGGTAATGGATTTAATTATCCACTTCAGAGGGTCTTTAATTTAGGTATTCAACTGGGCTTCTAAAATATTATTACAATGAAATATATATATAAAATAGTACTTTGGTCATTCATTTTGACATTCACTTCATGTGGGAATTTTTTGGATGTTGTTCCTAGTAACATCGCCGTAATTGAGGAGGCGTTTGAAACTCGAGACAATGCCCAGCGATTTCTAGCCACCCTTTATAATTATATTCCACCTAATGTAGATATAAACAACCCTGCATTTTCGGCGAGCGATGAAATTACAGCCAACGTAAATGTTTCGAGGAACTGGCGTGGACATATTCTTGCGCAAGGTGGACAAAATAAGGTAACTCCTCTTTTGGGATACTGGGGTAACATAGGCTCTTCCAGAAACCTTTTTATAGCCTTGCGTGACTGCAATATTTTTATAGAAAACATTGACAAACCATTTGATATTCTACCAGACGAAATCGAACGATGGACTGCTGAGGCGAATATTCTAAAAGCCTATTTCCATTTTTGTCTTTGGCGCATGTATGGCCCAATTCCGATCATCAGAACAAATATTGACGTAGGTTCAGGTTTGGATGCAGTAAGGGTATTTAGAGACCCATCCGATGAAGTTGTAAAATATATGGTGGAACTGCTAGATGGTGCCATTGCTAACGAATTTTTGCCATCGGTCATAGCGGACGTTGGCGCGGAAATGGGTCGGATCACTAAAGTGGCCGCTTATGGGTTAAAAGCAAAAATTCTGGTAACAGCGGCAAGTCCTTTATTCAATGGAAATGCTGAATACGCTAATTTTGCCAATAAGGATGGTACGAAACTTTTCAATAGCACCTTTGATGCCACCAAATGGGAAAAAGCGGCAGTGGCTTGTAAAGAAGCCATCGATGTAGCGCAAGCTAATGGAGCTATTTTATTTAAATTTCACAATAGTGATATGCCTGGGTCTAGTGACTCTACTTATACTAAACTATCGGTTAGGGGTGCTTTAAGCGAGCCGTGGAACGACGAATTGATTTGGGGAGCCACTAATAGTTCCGTCACTGCAGGTTGGCAGTCCTGGTCTATAGCTAAGATTAATCCGCTTTTAACAGCAGAAAGTAGAGAGTCCACACAGTCCTATTGGTCACCTACACTGAGAATTGCCGAATTATTTTATTCCAATAATGGTGTGCCTATCACAGAAGATAAGGATTATGATTATGCCAATCGGTATAAAACATCT
Source organism: uncultured Dyadobacter sp. (assembly GCA_963976315.1). GTDB lineage: Bacteria > Bacteroidota > Bacteroidia > Cytophagales > Spirosomataceae > Dyadobacter. Next base: position 13,010 of record CAXBLH010000080.1, on the reverse strand, counting down.
ACCGCTAAAAATGACCATAAATACTATATAAAACTTGGTGCACTAACGGCCAATCTTAATTTTAATCGTGAGCCTAGGTTCTATGCATTTCTTGGTTTTGATAAATCTGTTTGGGAAGGGCATGGCCAACCTGACAATGCCTCTTTTACAGTGGAAGCTAAAAAAGGGGAAAGAGCAGGAGTATTAGATGCAAACAGATGGTCTCTTTCGGGCTATTTTGCCAAGAAGTTTGTTCATTTTGAAGCCTTTCAAAGTGCCCCTAACTCAGGGTTTTCGGCGGAAAGATATCCTTATCCAATCCTACGATTGGCAGATTTATACCTCATGTATGCCGAAGCTTTGAACGAAACTGGTAAAACCGCAGAAGCCATTCAGTGGATTGATGCTATTAGAAATAGGGCTGGGTTAAAAGGAGTGGTGGAATCGTGGAGAGAGCATTCCCGACTTGCCGATAAACCTAATGGCGTTGAAGGTTTAAGAGATATTATCCGGACGGAACGATTAATTGAGCTTTCCTTTGAAGGACATAGATTTTGGGATTTACGTCGTTGGAAGCTGGCTGAGCAATATATGAACACAGCCTTCAGAGGCTGGAATGTGCAGGGCGAAAAGGCGGAGACCTATTATAATATTGTATCCAATGGGCGCTATCAGTTCACGAGTAGAGATTATTTATGGCCTATATCTGAAACAGATATGTTGGCGAATCCAAACTTAGTTCAAAATCCCGGTTGGTAAAATTTAAAAATCACGATGATGAAAAAGATACATATTTTCAAAACAATTCTTTGGGCCGCTGCTATTTGCCTTGTTTGGGCTTGTGGTAAGGATTTAGAAAAAGGTCCTATTTTTAAAGACAGCGTAGCCCCTTCACCGGTTACCGAAGTAGTGGTTACCAATACCTCTGGTGGTGCAGTAATTACCTATCAGATGCCAAAAGACCTAGATCTACTAAGGGTTGAGGCTAGTTTTATGCGTGGAGATCAGAAGATTGTCAAATCTTCGTCGATTTACAGTAATAAAATTTTAATCGATGGGTTAAAATCGGGTCAGACACTGGATATAAGCGTATCAGCCGTTGACAGAAGCAATAATTATTCAACGCCAGTGAAAGTAACTGCTAGTCCGCTGAGAGCACCCATTGATGATCTCTTTGATAGTTTTGGTTTAAAAGAGGATTTTGGTGGTGTTCGATTATCCTATAACAACAAGGATTTGTTGCAAGTGGAAATTCAGATTTTAAAACTGAATGAAACGAACGGTTTGTACCAGTATAAGTCTTCTGCTTTCATTGATACGGATAAAAAGAATGGATTTAGTTTTAGAGGTTTTGAAGACGTACCCGGCAAATTTGCTGTGGTGGCCATCGACCGATGGAATAATATAAGCGATACTGCATTTGCGGTACTTACACCAATTAAAGAAGTAAAACTTGACATTAATAAATTCAAGAAAATCTCTCCTGCCATTCCCAACGACTCCCCAGTTGCTTTTGGTTGGGTAATTGAGAATATGTGGAATAATAATAATGGCGGAAGTGGCTACCATTCCGCACAAGATGAACCAGGAGGCGGGTCTTTAATGGAACCCTATAATGAGCCTTATCCGGTCATATCTTTTGATTTGGGTGTGACGGCTTATATTAGTAGGTTTAAGTTCTGGCAAAGAACAGGTACTTGGATGTACACCCATGGTAATCCGCGTTTATTCGAAGTTTGGGGAATAGATAAAATCCCTGCGGGTTATGATGGGAAAAGTTTGACTGGGTGGACTAGATTAGTAGTAGATGGAGAGGTTATAAAACCTTCGGGTGCACCATTAGGTCAGAATAGTGCAGAGGATGTGGCCTCTGCTACTTCGGGCGAAGAGTTCGAATGCGCGGATCCTGGAAAACCTATTCGATACATTCGTTTTGTGAACCAAAAGAATTGGTCCGGAGCCAAGTTTATGCATATTATGGAAGTTAATTTCTGGGGAAATATTATCCAATAATCTGTATACTGGTTTTATTGATTAATTAATAAAAAATTCGAACTACTCTAAAAGACATAGAAAATGCTATATAATTTATATAAAAAGTGGAGGTTCCCCCTCTTAATTTTAATCATAGCCACGGCATGTACCACCTTAGATGAGACATTCAGTGAGTTTAGTGATGACCCGGAAACGATATATATTGGTGCTGCTGATACTATTATTGCTACCTCAGGTTATGAAAAAGTAAGGTTTCGGATCGTGAATAATTCGGATCCGAAAATTACCAAAGGTGAATTAAAATTGGTAAGTGATAGTACCATCTACAAGTTCGCCATCCTTCGATCTAATTCAGGTAAGGATACTACCAACTTTGATGTAAGTATTCCAGAAGGTACGCATAGGTTTAGTGTGAAACTATTTGATGATGTAGGTAACAAGTCACTGGAAAAATCGATTTTGGTGAATGTGCTAGGGGATAGCTATTCAAAAACCTTGATCTCAAAACCAATAGTTTCTGTTGGGTATCAAAAAAATATGGATCCTGCTAAGGTTGGAGCTTTGGTTACGTTTGATAAAGACTATGAAGGTTTGTTGGGTCTACGGATTAAGTATAATGATAGTAAAGGCAATCCAATAGAACGTCGAACAGCCAAATATGAAAATAATGTACTAATCAAGGATTTTGAACCGAATGGTAATTTACTGGTAGAATCAATTTATGCGCCCATCAATCCATTTTTTGAATTTAAGGGACAGGATTCAATTAAGGCTAAATTACCTGCCTGTAATAAATTAGCAACGGTATCATCCGCAATTAATAGTATCGCTTTTGACACTACTGATACCAACAAATCAAGTGTAAAATCCTTTGAAATAGGATCTTCTGGCTGCATAATTGGGAATATTAGTTTAACTGCGGAGGGTTCCTATACCTTGGGGACTAAATCAACGGGGCCGTTTACCAGCAGTATATCTTTTGCTCCTTCCACGGATCTGAAAACGGTATTTATCTCTTTTAATCCAACGTCGGCAAAAGATCAAGAGTCCACTGGGAGTATTACCGCTTCGGCTGCGAATGTGTTAGATTCCGCAGTAGTTAAGTTGAAAGGGATGGAACGAGGTGTTTTGACGGGGCTTCAGAAACACCCAGTTGCTAAAAGGACACAAACCACAAAATCGGTATTTACAGATGATACCGATGTTACAAGCTCTGGTACTGGGATTAATAAATTATGGGATGGTGTATTTGCTCACCCTAGTTGTATTAACTCTAATAGTAGCCCCATTCCAGTGGGATTCTTTACGGCAGACTTGGGAGGTAATTATGTGGTCAAAGAAATTAGCTGGATGCCACGCACTGGATTTGCAAACAGAGGTTTTAAAAAATACCAATACTGGGGTTTACCCGATGGAATAGATCCTGCGAAGGCTACTACCACCACAGTGTTCAGAGGAAAACCCGAAAATTTGGCGGCTTGGGAGCGTGAAATGCTAAGCAAAGGTTGGGTTAGTTTGGGAGAATATACCAAAACCCTTGATAATGCCAATGCCGCATTAACTAGTATTGCCACTGGAGCCAAATACATTGCAGACCCTATTAATGTATCCAATTTTGTGAGACATATCAGGGTTGTGGTAATTGAAACCAATGAAGGAGCTAGTGGTACGATAAACATATCGGAGCTTGACTTTAAGATATTTTTGTGACATTCGAAAATCCATGATCCTCATTGAAAATGAGTGAACTAGTAGTTTCGGTTCAGACCCTCTAAGGTTTGAACCGAAACTTTTTGCATTAGGCCATACTAAATGAGTTGATCCCGAATGAAATAGTAGGTAGACTTTTATTACGTGAGCCTATCGGCCAGTAATCCATTAGGAAATGGATAGTCCAAGAATATGCTAAAGACAGGCCACAACCAAAAATAAAGCCCAATAAGGTTTGTTAAACTCCTTAATTTGTTTCTATTATCCAACGGTTTAAGTGATTGTAATTTGCTTCCAAAACCACTTTATAAAAACGGGATGGTAATTGGGATATATCTAATATCGCCTGGGAATCAGTAACTGGAATTTCCTTCATTAAATAGTAATAGTCTTTCCCCCCTGATTTGAAATTATTGGTGGTACTAAGCCAAATTTTCACCTTCCCTTCCTGATCCAAAGCTTTCCAACTAACATTGATCTTTTGTTCAGATTTAACAATCACTGGATTTATGATGGAAGTTTTTCCAGTTAATGGTATACCGTCCAATTCAAAAGATTGTTCTTTGGGTAAACTAATATTCATATGTGCGGCAACGGAAGGCATAATGTCAACTATTCCTGGTAAATAGTTGTTTTTGGCCAGAGCACCGTTGATGTTTCTTGCATTATGCACCATCCAAGTAGCTCTTTCACGATCCGACTGCCCTCCATGTCCTTTACCGTCTTTTTCGCTTCGACCGTGGTCGGTAGTAATAACGATTAGCCATTCTTCGTTGAAATTCTTTTCCCTAAATTGAATAGATTCCCAGAGTCGGCCCATTTGACGGTCCATATAGCCAATTGCCGTATGAAACTGTTCACTGTCTCCAAAACGATGGCCCATGTCATCGGTATACTCCAAATAAACCCACGATAAGTCAGGTGCTTGCGATTTGATATAGGCAGCGGCTTCGTCTACCACTTTTTCTGGATATACTCTTTATTTTTATCGTGTGGAAAATGAATCGTATCTAGTTCAAAACCGTCGAATGGATAGTTGATCCGTAAATGGTTGGTTTCTTCCAATCCTTCACCAACAAGCTTAGTTCTATTGTCCAGCCAAGTTGAGAAAACGGCAGAACGCTTGTTAGGATATTGATCCTTCAAAAATCGAAAAATGGTCCAGTAGTGATAATTGGGTGCTTTTATGTCATTACCCCAAACATTGTGCTTGTTAACCCAAGTGCCAGTCAACAAACTGTTGTAGCCAACCGCAGATATAGTTGGCGTTTCAGAGTAAGTACCTTTATCACCACCTACATAGGCACGGGTATAAGCTCCCTGTTTGGCAATTTTATCAAGATTGGGTGTTTTTATTTTTTCAATAACGTCGCTTGATATACCATCCACAATCACGAATAATGTTTTGTGGACTTTGGTGGATTGCGCCTGACTTATTAGAGTAATACCAAAAGTTAAAAATATAAGGGCTAGGAATGGTTTTCTGTTCATAATTAATGGTCAAAAATGATTAATCGGGAAGACTATTCACACCTTAATATTGGTGCGGAAAATAGGTATTGGTTACCGTTCCATCTTTATATAATTCAAGGATTGCGTAGCCAGGAGGGGTTTCTTGGTAATAATAGGGGCCAGCTGAATTTTCATCTCCTTTTCCCCACCAAAAGCCACTCATAGCGCCATTACAGCAATATTTAACCCCATTGTAAAGGGTTACATCTAGTAAATGCTGGTGCCCACTCAGGCAAATTTTTACTTTGTCTTGATGTTTATAAAATAGATTTTTCAGCTTTTTATAATCGGAATGGCCGCCTCCTTCCAGAATAGGCGTCGCACCAAAGATTGGATAGTGCGACATCAGTAGTACTGGTGTATTGGGAGCCAACTGAGCCAAATCATTTTCCAACCATTCAAATTGAGTTTCATCCAGTGAGACTTTTTCGTTATTTCCATCAAGAATTATAAAGTGCCATCCTTTTTTGGTGACACTATAATACCGACCTGGCGTTTTGAGCCTTTTTACCACATAGTCTTTTCCATACATTTCATCTTCTTTTGAAGGAGCCGACCACCACGGATCATGATTGCCGATACAACTATGAATCTCGTAAGAATCAATGCTTTTGATACAGTCGTCCCAAATAGACCAATATTCCAGCATTTTATCTCTTGTAACGTCTTTGTAGTCAGCGGCAAAAATGGAATCGCCACCGTTCAGAATAAAATCGATCCGATGCGACTTTACCTCTTCTAGGCATTTTTTAAACCTTTCGGGGGCGTTGTCTTGATCTCGAATATGCACATCCGTAATATGTGCCACTTTTAAAATAGGTTTCTTCGATTTACTTGCGGATTCGGTTAACGGAGCAACGGCTGTTGCCCCAGTAACCAATCCTGCATTTTTTATCCAATTACGTCTGTTCATAAATCTCAATAGTTAGGCTATTACCAGCCGAAAACTTGTTTAAGGTTAGGATTTAATATCATTTCGGTTTGAGGTACCGGGCGATAGTAATATTTTGGCGTTTCAAATTTACGTTGCGTAGTTTCCGTAACCAAAGTTCCTCCTGACATTCCATTTTTTAAATAGACCGTAATGTCCATTCGAAATTATTTTGTAAATACTAATTTTATGATACAGCTAAATAAATATTCGTTAAAATTTACTTTGATTTTAAATTTCATTCTAGTCCTAAGCCAAACTCTATACTGGATTTATTTTTTCAGCTAAACCGACCTTTTCGATCAAGGAATAATCCTTTGCCAGTGTTTTGGCCATTGCATAGGCTGATCCTGCCTCGTGTTCGTCGCCTTCCTCCAAGTGTAGATCAAGAACAACCCTGTATACAATCAAAATCTGGATGACGGCGGTCGGTACTATAATGATATTGTATAAAAAGAAAGATTACGAGTGTGCCTGATAGGCCTATCGCCCAACCAAAATAGGGAGAAAGGTATCTTCAAGGTTCTTTTTTATATTTCGTAACGCTATTTGAATCTGATTTTTTAACATCCTAAATCAAGCTTTTTGATTTTATTTACACATTTTATGGTGCTATAAGCGTAGTTTATGGATTGTGAATACTTTTTAACCTGTTAGCCGGAATTTTCAATATTTCATATAACAGCGTTTTTAAACAGATATTAAATGGGTATATGATATATAACTTTTATTAGAATCAAAAATGAAATTTATAATTAAGAAGTACTTACTTCTTTTGCTGTTACTAGCAGTAGTAGGGTCGGTAGCTGGTCAGTCATTACCAGAAAAACCGAAGCCTTTGATTTCCGAAATATTCACTGCGGATCCTTCGGCTCATGTATTTAATGGTAAAATTTATATTTACCCCTCACATGATATCGAAGCCCATGTGGCCCAAGACGATGAAGGCGGACATTTTAATATGCGTGATTATCATGTGTTTTCGATGGATAAAATTTCGGGAAAAGTAGTAGATCACGGTGTAGCGCTGGATGTCGCTGAAGTTCCTTGGGCGGACCGCCAAATGTGGGCGCCTGATGCTGCTTATAAAAATGGTAACTATTATCTCTATTTTCCTGCTAAAGATAAAGAGGGTATTTTTCGTATTGGCGTTGCCACCAGTAAATCCCCGACTGGGCCGTTCAAACCAGAGTCCAACCCAATTCCGAACAGTTATAGTATCGATCCGGCTGTTTTTACAGACAAGGATGGGAGTAGCTATATGTATTTTGGGGGTATCTGGGGCGGACAGTTACAACGCTGGCATACGGGAAGTTATGACAAAACTTTAAATACCGACTTAGGAGAAGGTAATGAGAATAAGCCGGCAATTAGTGCTAAGGTAGTAAAACTCGGCAAGGATATGCTTTCATTCGCTGAGCCAGTACGGAATGTTCAGATTTTAGATCAAGAGGGTAAACCTTTGTTAGGAGGAGATTTGGACAGGCGTTTTTTTGAAGGTGCTTGGATGCATCGGTTTAATGGTAAATACTACTTTTCGTATTCTACTGGAGATACCCATTTTCTATGTTATGCCGAAGGAAGTTCTCCGTATGGGCCATTTACCTATAAGGGTATTATCATGAAACCTGTTCAGGGATGGACTACCCATCATTCTATCATTGAATTTAAAGGCAAATGGTATATATTTTATCATGATACCGAGATTTCCGGACAAACACATTTGCGAAATGTGAAGGTGCAGGAGTTGATTCGTGACAAAAATGGAGTGATACAAACCATTGATCCTTAGTTTATTGTCTATCAAAGTATTCATTAGAAATCTTAGTTTTTAATTTAACCAATACATTTTTTAAATTTTTAGATTTAGAACTTATGCAATTAGAAAGACGTGATTTTATATCAAAATTGACCCTGGCAAGTGCGGCTACCTTAATAACTGGGAATTCACTCCTAGCTGCTACACGGCTAAAGAAGGAAAAACTTGGAATAGCATTGGTAGGTCTTGGTTATTACAGTACCGATCTACTGGCGCCAGCATTACAAATGACGGAGAACTGTTATCTGGCAGGAATCGTAACTGGTACTCCTTCCAAAGCGGAAACCTGGAAAGCGAAGTATAATATTCCAGACAAAAATATTTATAACTATCAGAATTTTGATCAGATAGCCAATAATCCAGATATCGATATTGTATATGTGGTTCTTCCGCCTTCTATGCATCGTGAATATGTGGTTCGTGCTGCAAAGGCAGGGAAGCATGTATTTTGCGAAAAACCGATGGCGCCTTCTGTTGCCGACTGCGAAGCGATGATTAAAGCCTGTCAGCAAAATAAAGTAAAATTGGCGATTGGATATCGTTGTCAGCACGATCCGAATATTCAGGAAATGATAAAAGTGGGAAAAGACCAACGTTTTGGTAAAGTAAAAATGATTAATAGTGCAGCCGGATATGTGGATGGCCGCACAAATCATTGGAAACAAAGTAAAGCACTCGGTGGAGGTGCCATGGGCGATATGGGTGTTTATGCATTGCAAGGAGCTAGGTTGGCCACCGGCGAAGAACCTATTAATGTGTACGCGCAAGCTTCTACTACTCGACCAGAAATTTACAAGGAAGTGGAGGAGACGATGATGTTTATGCTGGAATTTCCTAGTGGAGCAAAGGCTGCCTGTCAGACCAGCTTTGGTATTAATATGAATTTCTTGCAAGTTAACTACGAAAAAGGTTGGTTGAAATTGGAACCACAGTCTGCATACAAGGGTATTAAAGGAAGTTTGTCGGATGGTACCATCATCAATCATGCCATCAATAGCCAGCAAGCTAAGCAAATGGATGAAGATTGTTTAGCAATTTTGAATGGCACCGACCTCATTGCCCCAGGTGAAGAAGGACTTCGCGACATTAGAGTCGTAGAAGCGATTTATAAATCAGTGGCTTCTGGTAAAAAAGTAACTATTTAGTAAGCCAAGTATATGGATAACTGTTTGTGGTGGATTGTCACAAACAGTTATTGTTAAATAATCGCTCTCACGCTATTACTAGGTACTATTTGTAAGAGTAATCCTTTCCAAAAATGAAACTTGTAACTAGGTGCTTCTTGACGATAACGGTATTATCGGTTTGTCAAATTTCTTTCGCTCAAAATCAAACTGCTGATGAGAAAGTTACTATTTCCAATGAAAATGTGAAATCTACAATTAGCGAAAAGTCAACAGATAAATCGGTTATAAAATTTGACGATACCAGAGACATCGTATGGACAAGCGATTTTCAGTTAGTGGAAATTGAATCAAGCAAAGATCAAGCCATTCAAAAAGCATATTTCCACAAAACAAAGTCCAAAGAAACCCAACCGTTAATCGTGTCGCTACACACATGGAGCGGCGATTATAGTCAGCGTGATGAACTAGCAGCGATTTGCAATCAGAAAGATTTGAACTACATACATCCCGATTTTCGTGGAGCGAATGTGATTAGTAGTGCTTGTTGTAGTGAACTAGCACTCACCGATATAGATGATGCCATTGGTTTTGCTATCCAAAACGGACATGTAAATCTGGATGAAATTTATATTATTGGCGTAAGTGGAGGTGGTTATGCAACACTGGCGACCTATATGAAATCCAAATATCACATTAAAAAATTCTCCGCCTGGGCATCCATTTCTGATTTGACCGCTTGGTATCAGGAAAGTACCATACGAGGGAATAAATATGCGAAAAACATCTTGGATTGTACAAATTCCGGCCTCGAGTTGAAGGAAGAAAATGCACGGAAAAAGTCACCACTTTTCATGTCTGGCCCCATAAAAAGTCGTGAGAATGCCGAACTTCACATTTTTGCCGGAATTTATGATGGTATACAAGGAAGCGTCCCTATTACGCATTCCATCAATTTTTATAACAAGTTACTAACAGATTTATCCGTAAAGGATAAATCCAAATATGTTTCGGACTCTGAAAAACTGCAGCTATTAGAATCACGCCGGCCGTTGACGGAATTGGGAACGATTGCTGGTCGGAAAATTTGTTTGAAAAAGGAATATGGATCCATCAAACTAACCATTTTTGAAGGAAACCATGAGATGCTAACAGACTTTGCTCTGAATGAACTGTTGGAGTAGGTGGTTAGAAAACAGAAATTAATTTATAACCGGCTCTAAGATTTAGGCCAAAGTATTTTAAGGATAGCATTATACTAGCTGGCTTATGGTAAATGTGGTTTGGATACTTGTTCCAAAATATCCTTTCAAATAGAAAAATTCCAAGAAATTATAGCGCAAAAAATAAGGAAAATTGACCTTGGAAAATAATTATCCTTATTTATTCTAAATAGAGAATCATGTATTATCTAAATTATTACATTTGCCTCAAAATGTAATCAATCTAAATAAAAACAATGAAAAGACTCTATGTTTTCCTGATTTTTGTTAGCACAATAGTGGCGCAAACAACACAAGCTCAGAATGCTAATGGAAGTATTGCAGGAAGCGTAAAAACCAGTGATGGAAAACCAGCATCTTACGTAAGTGTAGGGCTCGATCGTACCAACAAAGGTACTACTACAGATGAAGATGGACATTATACCATAACAGACATACAGCCTGGAAGTTATTCCTTAAAAGTTTCATTTGTAGGACTTGAAACCCAAGAGCAGAAGGTGGAAGTAGGAAGGCAAAGTGTTACGCGTCAAGATTTTATACTCGCCGAAAGTGAGAATCAACTAAATGAAGTATTAATTGTTAACAGCAATAGTAACAACCGCCCAGTTTCGCTGGGAAAAATGGACATTAGACCGTTAGACTTACCCCAAAGCATGGGTGTAATTCCAAGTAAAGTAATTGTAGACCAACAGGCAGTTCGATTGGGAGATGTTGTGAAAAATGTGAGTGGTGTTTCGCTTACACAATCTCGTAACGGAGTTGCAGAGACATTTTCGGCTCGTGGGTACAGTATTGGAATTGCAGGTTCGGGTGGAAGTATATTTAAAAATGGGGTTATTGCCAATACTCAAGGCTTTCCAGATGCCAGTACCTTGGAATCCATCGAGGTATTAAAAGGTAGTTCGGCGCTGTTATATGGAAACGTATCTGGTGGTGTGATTATCAATATGGTTACCAAAAAACCTGTTTTTAATTGGGGAGGAAAAGTTTCAATGCTAACGGGTAGTTATAACCAATATAAACCGACTATCGATGTATACGGACCGATTTCCAAAAATTTGGCTTTTAGAGTCGTTGGGACGCATGAAAATGCTAAAAGCTATCGAGATGTGGTAAAAGCTAATCGTACCTTTATCAATCCGTCTTTACTGTATAAGTTAAGTTCAAAAACAGAACTACTCGTTCAGGCCGATTACTTAAAATCCGATATAGTTCCAGATGCGGGAGTAGGTATACCAAATAGTCGTATAACCATAACCGAAGTTCCTGATGCACCGCGCAACCGTTTTATTTATCCGAACTGGGCCTATAATAATACCAAACAAACTTCGGCCTCTATAAATATTTCACACCGTTTCAATGAGCATTGGAAAATAGTAGGTATTGGTGCTTTGCAGCGTACCGCAGTAAATGGGTTTGGAGTAGGGGTTCCAAATAGTATTGCCGCCAATGGCGACTGGAACAGGAGTTTGAGCGCAGTTAAAACCGGCGAAAGGAATTATACTGGTCAGATTAATATGAATGGAAACTTTAAGACTGGTCGTATCCAGCATCAGCTGCTTGTCGGTTCAGACTTTGTTAGAATTGTTACGGAAAACAATTCCTTCAAATATACCTCTGCCACCGGAGTAGTTGGAACGGCTTATGACAAGATCAATATTTTTGATCCTGTTACTTTCAATGTTCGAACGGATATTCCAACAGTAGCAGATACTGCTTTAACCACCACACCGCAAAACCGTTTCGGAGTGTACTTTCAAGATTTGATTAGTGTGACTAGCAAATTTAAGGTACTTGCCGGTTTGCGTTGGTCTACTCAAAAGGCATTCCAAACCACCATATTGAACCAGGAAACGCAAATAGAAAGAAGAGGAACAAACGCCAACAAAACGGACGCTGCTTTTTCTCCCAAAATTGCATTAATCTATCAGCCGATTCAAAACAGTTCTATTTACGGAAGTTATACCAATAGTTTTACGGTTAATTCAGGTACAGATATTTACGGTGATAACTTGAAACCATCCCTTATTAATCAGTTTGAAGCTGGTGTCAAAAACGAGTTTTTGGACGGAAGGCTATCGGCCAATGTAAGCGTTTACCGAATAATCAACAGTAATTTTGCTCAAACTGCGCTATTTGATCAGAATGGTAATCCGAACACAAACAGTAACCTCAAGGAACTAAGTGGTGAAACTACCAGCGATGGTTTTGAAATGGATATAAACGCCACACTTTCCCGTCATTTCTATTTCATGGCCGGATATGGCTATAACTTTATGCGCTATACACAAACTACGGGTGCCGTTGGATCACAAGTTGAAGGGCAACGACTAATCAATAATCCTGCTCATACTGCGAATGGAACCTTGTTCTATACATTTGATCAGGGTGCAGTGAAAGGCCTAAAATTAGGCGCTTCAGGTTTCTTTACTGGGAAAAGGTTTGGTGGTAATAATAATGTTGTAGGTCTTGACGGCGGATTTAACAATACTACTGCCAGTCAATCCTCGTACAATGCACAAGTACCACTTACTGGTTTTACAACCTTTGATCTTTCGGCAGGATATACTTGGAATCGCATTTCATTGTTAGTGAAGGTTTCAAATATTTTCAATACAATGAATTATATAGTTCACGATAGATATAGTATTAATCCAATTCCTCCGAGAATGTTCGCAGCCACATTGGGATATAAATTTTAATTTCTAAGAATAAAA
>CAXBLH010000079.1:0-15612 GCA_963976315.1 uncultured Dyadobacter sp. | reverse complement strand
GTTGTTCTTTTTTTATCTGTTGAGGTAGCAATGTAAACTTCATGCCCCCTTAGCACCATCCTGTCTGATATCTGACGGACTACTTCAGACATTCCATGGTGGGAAGGTAGATATGACTCAACGATATGCAGAATTTTCATTTATCGAAAAATATATTTAGATAGCTTTTTTAATCTGTACAGCGGATCTTTAAAAGAAAAATAGTACGAAAAAACGTTTTTTATTATTATTAACTTTTCCTTATTTGGAATCTGAAAATTATATTTTTTAGAACTTTTTAATAGATTCAATAAAACTCGATGCTTTTGAATATTTGGTTTTACGTCCTCGCTTCTGACACTTTCTGATGGATTGTCATAGTAATTTATTAGCGCATCGGGTAAGTATTTGATAGGAGTTAAACATGCGACTTTAAGCCAAAGTGTATAATCTTCAATTGCTTTTAATTGTTTATCTTCCGGAAATTTGCCAGTCATTTCTAATAAAGATTTTTTAATTAAAACTGAACTGCAAATAACCTCGTTGCTTATCAATAGTGCATTCAATGTCAGATTGGTGCTGCTATGTTTTTTTAAATAGGGTTCCTTTTGTAAATAATTATAGGGAGTGATACGGAAAGCATTAGTACAGATCACATCTATTTGCAACCGATTAATTTCATATAATTGCTGTTCTATTTTATTGGGAAGCCATTCGTCATCGCTATCTAAGAAAGCGATCCATTCTCCTTCAGCAGCTGCTATGCCTCGGTTTCGAGGAATAGCAGGTAATCCAGAATGTACGCCAGATATCCATTTTATGCTTTTATTTTCGAATTCTTTAATAACCTGATAAGTGCTATCAGTAGATCCATCATCACAAACTAGAATTTCGTGTATCGGAAATGATTGATTTAGAACACTTTTAATAGCTCTATTTATTGTTTTTTTACGATTCCAAGTTGGGATGATAACCGAGATTTTCATTTTAAGGAAAGAATGTTTTTAAGCTCATTTATTACGCTATTTAGTAATTGATAGTTCTACAATAAATATCGCCATAAGTGGTATCAATAAAGCTGGTGGTATCGATGAATTCCAACATTTCATGAGGCGTTAGCCATTGTTTAAAATATAGTCTCATGGATTCGTCTGGACTGAAGTTACATTCAATCATAGGATTGATATTTTGAATGATTTCAATGCCTCTTTTCGCACTCTGTAGTAATTCAGGAACAGTATATTCAAAGCTTATGGTTCGTATAGGCATACTAAGCCCTTTTAATACTTCAAGTTCATATCCTTCCACATCAATTTTTATAAACTCTGGGATACCATAAAGTTCAATAAGTTTATCTAAGGTGGTGATTGGAACCTTAATTTCACTTTTCCAACTATAATTTTTGAACCTATCTTCTTGAACTGATTGGATCCAATCTTTAGAGAAAGATGATAAGGTACTTGCATCCGAGATATGAAAATCAGCTATTCCAACACTAGCTCCTAGTCCCATTTTGACAATTTGAATTTGATCACCAAACTGTCTTTCAAGTTCAATAATGCAATTCTCTTGCGGTTCAATCGCTACTACTCGTGCTTTTAGAGCTAAAAGTGGTTCGACCCTATTTCCGATATTAGCACCAACATCAAAACATAGACTATTCTCCTTTACAAATAGAGAATAAAAGTTTATTTTTTTTTTGTTATTTTCTTTCAGTTGGTATTCAAGTTGTTTCTCATTTTTCCACTTTTTGTATCTCCTGTATAGTTTATTCATGACACGATTTGCTGAATTTTTACTTTTAATTGATTCATAACTATTCCACTTTTAGTATTTACAATTTGGGAAGCATAAGGTTGTTCATCATCAGTAATGTTAATGAAAACTTGATTATTATTCTGAAAAAAAGTTGTTAAATGTGATGATAACCCCATATTAATATAATATATACCTGGTGTGAGCAATAAAAAAGTGTTTTTAAAACAAGCCTCGTAGCTGCCTTTCCTTAGGTCGCTAGGAATACTCCACGTTGTATTTATAGTTGCGCCAAACTGGTCTACTATTCCAATGGCCACAATGAAACTTGTAATATCATTGGTCAGTGTAAATAATATTCGAATGGCCCATGGACTGAAACAGGAAACCGTTGATTGCGAATTTCCATTGTCATCTTCTATAGTCACTTGAGTCACAAAACCTAAATATTTGATATTGTCATTTCTATTCGAGAAAATGAATCGATCATTTTTTTTTAAGAGGCCGTTTAAGTATTGGGATATTGATGTATCCACTTTTGAATTTGATGCAATTTTTCCATTTTCAATCAACAATCCATTATCACACAATTTCTGAACTGCCTCTAAATTATGGCTCACAAACAAGACTGTTCTGCCTTCTTGTTCGCTGACATCTTTCATTTTACCGAGGCACTTTTTTTGAAATTCGGCATCGCCTACGGCTAGCACTTCGTCAATAATTAATATTTCAGGATCGAGGTGGGCGGCTACCGCAAATGCCAGCCGGACGTACATTCCAGAGGAGTAGCGTTTTACAGGTGTGTCTATGTAGCGCTCTACGCCCGAAAATGCTATGATTTCATCCAGTTTGGATTTGATTTCGAACTTCGTCATACCCATGATGGCTCCGTTTAGGAAAATGTTTTCCCGGCCGGTTAATTCAGGATGGAAGCCGGTACCTACTTCAAGCAACGAGGCAATTCTGCCACGTACGCGTATACTTCCTGTGGTAGGTTTGGTTACTCGAGATAATATTTTTAAAAGTGTAGACTTACCTGCACCGTTTCTCCCGATAATACCTAATACCTCTCCTTTTTTTACCTCAAAGGAAATATCTTTAAGGGCCCAGACTTGGTCACTATCAGAAGAAGTAGTCCTATCGTTGACTTGACCTATTTTTTGAAAAGGATCTTCCTTACCGCGCATCTTAGCCCACCATCGGTGCAGGTCACGACTTACCGTGCCTGTTGATATTTCGCCGAGTTGGTACAGCTTCGATATATTTTCTACTTGGATTGCAATATCCGACATTTACTAAGGTTTTAAACAGTATCCATAAATGATTTTTCAACCTTGTTGAATACCAAAATACTAAGAAATAGGGTAATGATCATTACGATTAAACTATATCCTAAACTATAAATAGAGAAGTGACCTTGCCCCAAGAAAGAATATTTAAATGCTTCTACCACTGCGGTAATGGGGTTTAAGAGCAGTAGCCATTTATATTTTTCGGGTGCTATTGCCAAGGGGTATACAATGGGTGTAGCATACATCATAAGTTGGACTCCAAATTGTATCAAAAAGCGGAGATCGCGGTACTTAGTAGTTAATGAGGAAATTAGTACTCCAGAGCTGAATCCTAAGCCAGACATGAGTAGTATATAGAAGGGTAGGAGCAGGATCGTTTTGTTTGGCGTAATCTGGCTTTCGGGCTTTATAAGAAAAAATAGCCAAATGGCCAGAAACAAGCCAAACTGTATTCCGAACTTGAAAAGGTTGGATATTACTATAGATATAGGAGAGGCTAGGCGAGGAAAGTATACCTTGCCAAACAGGTTTTGATTACTTATAAAGGTTTCGGATGTTTTCATCAAACACTCCTGAAAGTAATTCCATAGGGTGATTCCGGAGAGGTAGAAAAGTATCTTTGGAACACCGCTGGTGGATATTTCAGCGATGTTTCCGAAAATAACGACAAACGTAATCGTTGTTAGTATTGGTTGTACAAAAAACCAGATTGGTCCTAGTATGGTCTGTTTGTAGGTCGATACGATATCTCGGCGCACAAATAGTAAAATTAGGTCGCGGTATTGCCAAATTTCTTTCCAGTTGATATCAAAAAGCCCGCTCGCTGGTTCAATTTCCAGATCCCACTTCTCCTCAGATTCTAGCATAAATTGTTTAATATTTTTTCTGCAAATTCACGTACACAAGCCTCTCCTCCTTTTTTATTCAATATTATAATTCCATTAATCGCTTTTACCGCATCTACTGCATCGGCTGGACAAGCAGCCAAACCTACGTTTTCCAGCAACGCAATACAATTAACATCATCTCCAATATAGGCAACTTCACGCAAACTGATTTGCTCTTGTCTGCAAATTTCCTGTGCCGCCGCCAATTTACCACCGTCTCGTTTTCCTTGATAGAGGAAATCAGCTTTGATTTTGGCAGCTCGATTGGTAACGATTTTTGTATCTTCTGAGGTTATAATTCCTGTTTTTATCCCTGCATTACGAAGGAGTTCAAAGGCCATACCGTCTCTGGTATTAAATTTTTTTAGTTCGTCGCCACTTTCAGAGTAGTACATACAACCGTCCGTTAATACTCCATCCACGTCTGTTAGGAAAATTTTGATATTATTTACCATGCT
Organism: uncultured Dyadobacter sp.; assembly: GCA_963976315.1. Lineage (GTDB taxonomy): Bacteria > Bacteroidota > Bacteroidia > Cytophagales > Spirosomataceae > Dyadobacter. The sequence continues at coordinate 11,241 of CAXBLH010000079.1, read as the reverse complement.
GTCCAGCCTCCATCTACAGTTAATATTGATCCTGTCATATAGCTGGATGCGTCGGATGCTAAAAACGCAAAGGGGCCAAGCAGTTCTTCTATATCACACATTCTGCCCATTGGAGATAGTTTCGAGAAATTCTCCAAAAATGCATCATCATGATTATTAAATACAGCATGGGGTACAATAGCATTGCATCGAATACCTTCTTTTGCATAGAAAGTAGCTACATAGCGAGTAAAGTTGGGGATAAAAGATTTGGAAGCAATATAGTCGATGGGCTTAAATTGCTTTACTCCATCACCAAAATCATACAAACTTTGATTAGGCGCTACCATTGAATACGTGGATGCCACATTTATAATATTTCCATGGCCCTGAAGTAGCATTTGTCGACAGGCATGCTGTGTAATCAAAACGGTACCTGTCAAATTTACGTCAACGGATTTTTTCAATAAGTCGAGCGGGTAATGCTCAAACCGGCTCTTGTTAATGCTACCGGCGTGTTCTTTATCAAATTTAGCATCTATGGCCGCATTATTAATTAACACATCAAGCCTTCCAAATTTTTGGATAGTTTTTATAATAACCTCCGTGCAACTAGCTTCGTTAGTAATGTCGAGATCCGTAATGAAGTAATTATCGCAGGCATATTTTTCTTTAAGTTTACTTTCTATCCCTTCTTTTTTTGAAGTATTAATATCCGCCAATACAACATTTGCACCTAATTCTAAAAAGTGTTGAGATATTGTCCTGCCGATCAATCCAAAAGCACCTGTGATTAATATTACCTTATTTTTTATGTTGTTCATGTTTAATGTTCTTTCCATATTAGCATTAATTAGGCGAGAAGGTATTCTGATTGGAATGGACACCGTTACAAATTTCGATTATCTTCTTGGATTCAATCATTTTAGTGGGGTCACTTTTTCTTAAATTCAAAACAAAACCTTCCAATTGCTTCTCAAATAGCTCATTTCTATCAAAATTCTGCAATACTTGCCTTTCTATTTCGCCATTTGGAAATAATAATGTCATGGTATTGTTGAGGTAATCCACTTCTATAGAAGCGTTATCGAGAATAAAACGATAATAACGACGTGCAACTTTTTCAAAGTAATTAAGATGGCAATGCGCGGTGATACCGTTTTGGTATGCCATTGAAATATCTGAGCCCGCTTCAACATTAACGTCCAAGTTGGATCGGTAATTCTTTAAGTTATGCCATTCTACAATTTCACTTCCAGCTATCCAATTGACCAAATCAATATCATGGCTTAAGGTAAGTGCTACCCCGCCACCTAGTTCTTTGCACGCTGGATAGCTAGTGCTATAATCTTCCCAAGGATGCCAGTCAGGTAGGTATTCACCCCAATAGGTTTGGATATTCAGTAAATCCCCAAATTCTTGATTGACAACCCATTTTTTAATGCGTTGCATAAACGGATGGTAACGGAGCATATAGGCTATATGTACTACTGCACTATTTTTTACCACCATGGCATGTAATTCTTCAAAACCTGCAAGGGAATGCGATAGTGGTTTTTCTACCAAAACGGGAATATTGTTTTCAACGCAAAACAACGTTTGTTCCAAATGTAAGGCAGTAGGCGTACAAATTATTGCAAAGGAAGGCTTATGATCCTTCACTTGATTTAAATTGGTAATTGTATGAATCGTTGATGCGTCAATATTGCGTAGTGGAAACAGTCTTTTACGGTAAACCCAAATATTGAGATAGCCCATTTTTTGAAGTACCCCAATATGGCGTTCCCCAATGGAGCCGGCTCCAAAAACCAATACAGGGTCTCCTTTGTTAATCATGCGTCAAACTTTATACAATTTGTGTTCTTTTCAAGTATTTTTGCTGCGGTATCGAAGCTATTTAAATCATCTATATCTGCAGCCAAATCTTGCGCTATTATATAAGGCAGAATTTTTTTTCCAGACATCGAGTTTTCTTCTAAAATAACGTTTGATCTGATGACATCCAGCGTTCCAATTTGCCAAAACACTTCGGGTAATAGTTGCCTTGGCTGGTTATAAGGTTCATTAAGTTCGTCGAAAGTCAAGAGAGGCCTCATCGCTTCGTTTTCTTGGGTAACCTTCCACATTTTATAAGGAGTATGGAACGCTTTGGTCACAACGCGTAAGCTGTCGCAGTCGGAGCCCGATAGTTTTTCAATACAAGTTTCTATTAAATCTTGGGTTCGGATGGGCGAAGTAGGGCGAAGTTGTACCACCAAATCCGGTATATAGTTTTCCTGTTCAAGAAGGTATTTCAAAGCATGCTGGAATACTTCAAGGTCAGTACTTAAGTCACCCGAAATTTCGGATGGTCTTAAGAAAGGGGTTTCGGCTCCATAGGTATTCGCAATTTCGGCTATTTCTTCTGAGTCTGTTGAAACCAAAATCCTTGTAATGCTGGGTGCAGTAAGGGCTGCTTTGATGCTATAGGCTATTAACGGGTGACCAAGTAAGTCTCTAATATTTTTATCTATAAGACCTTTACTACCGGCTCTCGCAGGAATAATTGCTAAAATTTCTTTCAATGCTTTCGGTATTTTAATTTTTCACGTTGAGCAATCTCAATATTTAATATTTCGGTGGGCTTGGTAGTAAGGGCTTCAAAAGTATGCTCTAAATCACGTACCAGTTTTTGTAAGCCTGGTACCTCGAGTGATGCAGCATGGTCGGTGCCTTTCCAAGTTCTGTCTTTTGTAAAATGGCGTTCAATCCAACGTGCTCCTAAAGTATAAGCAGCTACATCTACCGCAATTCCGAGATGATGTCCTGAAAAGCCGATTTCCTTAACTCTATTCTCATAGCGGTCATATAGGTTTCTAATTTCTAATAAACAAATTTCAGAGAATGGAACCGGATATCCTGAGGTACAGCTATAAATGACTAGTCTTTCTTTGGCTTGATTGGTCTCTTCGAAAAAATGAATAATACTATCAATTTCTGTGGAGGTTGTCATTCCAGTGGAAACATGAATGTCACCCTGATAATGGTCACGCAGTACTTGTAGTAATTCAGTAAAGTTATTACAAGCTGAAGGCACTTTAATAAATTCAGGGTGGAGTGCTATAATGTCTTTTGCGGAAGTGAGGTCCCAAACAGAGGTGCTATAGCCAATTCCAATGTTTTCGGCGAACTGTTTTAGTTCGGCATGTTGCTCTTGGGAAAATTCCAAAGCTTCCCGATGTGCTCCATAGGTACTGCCGTAGGCATTGTAAGGGTAGGGGTGTGGAGAGGCATATTGGGTCGCTGTTAACAGTTCTTTTGAATTTCTTTTTTGGAACTTGGCGTATTGTGCACCACAGTTCTTAGAAAGTTGTATGAGTTCTTTGGCAATTTCAAAGTCACCCTTATGATTGCAACCTATTTCTGCAATAACTTTTGGCTTTTTGTATTTGTAAAATTTCATGAGGGTACATTTTAGAGAAGTAGCGTTTAACGTTAAGCTTTATTTCTGAAAATTCGTTGATACCATTTTTTAGGTTGCTGGGCATAATAGCTATTTTTTCCATAGGATTGATAATAGCTATAAGTTTCCGTAGAATTGATCCCTGTTGTTATTTTGGAGTAAAGCGGATCATTGAAATAGTCATTAACGATTATTTTGACCTCCTTAATTCCATACTCCTGAGTAATTTTCCAGGCCAAGTTATAACTCTGAGCTTCTGATTTTAGCCATCGTATAATAAATAGTACATGATCCGCCTTGCCCAGTACTGGAATATTGTCCGACACTAAGCCAATAGGAGCGGTGTCTATGAGTATATAGTCATAATTGGCTTTGCAAAAAGTTAATAAGGTCTCAAATTGTTCTTTTTGAAGAAGTTCTCCTGGATTGAAAGGGGGTGTTCCCGCTACGATAACATCCAAATATGGAGTGGAAGTTTTCTCAATTATTTGATTAATATCCAATACCTTTTCTTGCAAATAGTCGCAAAGGCCTGTTTTGTTTTTATTTTCAAAGTAACGATGAAGCTTCGATTTACGTAAATCAGCACCAATAATTAAAACGCGTTTTTCGATTTTGGTGAATGAAAGCGCTAGGTTAGTGGTTACAAACGATTTTCCCTCTCCAGATAATTGGGAGGAAATCACTATTAGCTTACCTTCTGTATGTTTCGGAATTTCAAGGTTGGAGCTCGAAAAACTTAACTTGGTTCGGATAGCACTGATAGACTCCGTAAAAATGCTGCGATCCATCATGAAAGCCTGTAGGTCTGCTAGGGAATTATTCAACTTTTCAGGAAAGTGGTGTATTACCCCGAGTAAAGCGGTACTAGGGTGTTCATCCACTTTGTGAATTTCCGTGAATTTGGAGTTGCCAAATCGTGTCAATAATATGGATCCAATACCTATCGAAAGGCCGAAGAATAAGGATAAAAACAGGACTTGTAACGGCTTGGGTGAAATCTGGTTGATGTCTAGGCGAGAGATAGTGGTAAAGGTAGGGAGAATGCCAGCCCGTACAATCGACGACTCAATATCCTTGTTTAGTAATAAAGAGTAAATATTTTTGTTGACTTCAAAGTTACTTTGGAGGTATAAAAAGTTCTTTTCTAACTCAGGAATTTGATTGAATTTGGTACGGAATTCTGCTCTTCTTTTTTTTAGTATTTCACTAAGGCCCGCACTTTTCTTGCGCTGGTAAGCAAGATTTCCCTTGATCTGACTCCGTAACTGAAGCAATTGTTCGTCAATTAATTTTATTGCTGTTGAGCTCGGGCTATATTTTAGAAGTAATTCTTTCCTTGTTTGAATGACCTCATTGTATTTTTCCAGATGGCCAATAAGGTTGTTATCAGCAGTTGCGTCAATACCTATGTCAAGATAGTTTACGGGTTCATCATTTTTTGATATACTGGCTTCCAGTATATCTGCATAAGATTTTTGAATTTCTAACTTTTGATTTTCTTCGTCAAGGGCTTGCAAAGTGCCTACTATCTCAGAGGCGGAGGTATTAATGTCCAGTACATGGTGGTTTTGTTTGAAGACCTCTAGCTCTCGTGCAGCAACTTTCAGGGAGTCGGAATAAATATTTAATTGTTTGCGAATAAAATGAATGGTGAGATCGGATGATTTTTGTTTTTTTTGTAAGTCAAATTCCGAGTAAGATTCAATCAGTTTGGCAATAAAGTCTTTTGTGAATTTTGGGTTCTGATGTCTGAATGACAAATTCATTACGGGCATAGCTTCTTCTACTTCATCCATGCCTATACTACCGATAATACTGGCAGCTTGATTTTCAAAGTCATTGAAAACGAATTCATATTCATAACCTAGTCCCGTGTTTACTGAATCAATTTGAAATTGAAGTCCAGGAACCGATATAATTTGATTATTGAATGCTTTCCAGTTAGATTCTTTCTCACCTATGTTATAATGCAAAGTGAGGTTTTCATCTAATAAAAATTTACCATGTTCATATTCTTCCGCAGAATAATTAATGACATTCAACGTAAGGGCATTGAACGGGTATACATCAATTTTTCTAAAATCTTTAACTCTAAAAAATGAAAAATTTTGGTTTAACTTTTTGAGAGCATTTTCTACAACTTCTTGGGATCGGATATTGAATTTTTCGGTTAAATAATCGGTGTTGGAATTGCTAAAAATGTAAGTAGGTTTTGTACTTCCTAATTCATCCAGTTCCGACTGTTTTTCTAGGTACTTAAAGGTAATAGAAGCTACATATAATGGTTTGGTTATTTTTAAAATAAAAAAACCAATGATTCCGGAAATGAAAACAGCTGCAACGATCCAATACCATCTGCTAAAAAAAACTAAGAGTAATTTTTTTAGATCAATCGATTCGGAATTGCTTAGTAATTTCTCAAAAAAGTACGATTCGTTTTCCTGATTGGACATACTAAGTTATTAAATCTCATTTCTGTTGAGTAATGGCATTTGGCAAAGTTCTGAAAAATAAGGATTTTTTGTGGCTTTTAAAATATCCATATATTGACTGGCACGGTGTAAGTCGGAGCCAACGGCCTTTATCTTGCCTTGACTAATTAATATTTCTGCTATTTCTTGTTCCTTTGGGCCATATTTACCAGCAAGGGAAAGTAAATTAACTTGAAAAATAACTCCCATTTCATACAACTGGTCGTATATTTTGGGAGCATCCCACCATGTTCTATATCTCTCAGGATGAGCCAGTACAGGTTTCCATCCTTGTGAAAACATTTTTTGTAAAATGGCAACAAAATGTGGTTGCTCCTCACGCATGGAGGTTTCCACTAGAACATAATTTTCGAAAAGGGGCATAATTTCTGCTTTCTCTAATAGCACCGAAAAATAATCATCAGCAAAATATTCCGCCGCAAAAGAAAATTTTAGATCGGGCCAACTGTGAGCTACTTTTTCAGCAAGGGGGACAAATGCTGCCTGAATGCCCGCTTCCTTATTGAGAAAACGGTCAGAACGTATGTGGGGAGTGGCAATAATTCGCCTTATACCGGACTCATAATGACTCGCAACGATTTGTAAACTTTCTTCTATAGAGCGAGAACCGTCATCAATATTGGGTATAACGTGTAAGTGTAAATCTGTTCCTATTTCTTCTAGCATTTTATTTTTAATCAGTTTTGCTTTTACCTAAGAATATTAACCAGTAAGACCGTCATATTCATTAGTATTAAAACTGGTTGCAATAATATAATATTGCGCTGAACACGTACTGAGCGAATGGCTTCATTGGATGGTGGAACATACACAATATCATTGTCGAATACGGGCTGATTCATTATAAGGGGATCTCCTAGCTCGTCAAAATTGTATTTGATTACCCGTTGGGAAGTTCCTTCGCCTCTTATAATTTGAATCGTATTTCCTGCAGTTGTAAAATTGATACCCCCCGACAAGGCCAGTATTTCTCCTAAAGACTGCATTTCGTTGGTCAGGGATACTAATCCTTGCGAAGATACGGCACCCAGCACCTTTACTTTCCAGTTAATAACTTTTGTTTCGAAAATCGGATTTCTAAGTATATTACTATATTTTTTTGCTAGGCTATCTGAGAATTGACTGGTAGTAAGTCCCGCAGCAGCATAATGACCTATTTCAGGAAGAATTACATTTCCGTGCTGGGATACAGTAAGTTCTATACCTTCACTGCTCGCATTGGAAGTTGCGCTAGGTTCCGGTATTAATTTGGTAAGCCAGTTAAGATTTTGAACAGACAATATATCTCCCGATTTTATGCGGTAACTATCATGGTTAACGGGAGCTATATTTACAGGAAGTTCCTGATGACTTATGGAAGTCACGACCTTACGCGTACAAGCCTGGTTCATGACCACCAGTACCAATAAAATTTTGAACGACCATTTATAGAACATATTTACTGCAATTGGGGTTACTCTTCACCTTCTTGATCGAAATGTACTTTTACTTTCTTAAGGGCTGAGCCAATAACTTGGTGCATATCATAATAGCGATATTCCGCCAAGCGCCCTCCAAATAGAACCCCTTCTTCCTGTTCAGCTAATTTTTTATAGCTGTTAAAAATAGCTGTATTCTTATCGTTATTAACTGGATAATAGGGTTCATCTCCTTTTGCCCACTCCTGTGGGTACTCATGGGTAATTACCGTTTTTTCCTGTGTGCCAAATTCAAAGTGCTTGTGTTCTATTATACGTGTGAATTTGGTTTCTCCATCGGTATAATTGACAACTGCATTTCCTTGGTAATTATCTTGATTCAAAACTTGGTTCTCAAATTTTAGTCCCCTATACTCTAGCTGTCCAAATTTAAAATCGAAATATTCGTCAATTGGACCGGTATAAACAATTTTTTCAGCTATTGCAGAAAGCTGCGCTCTTTCTTTGAAGAAATCCACCCCCAGTTTGATGTCCACATTCTTAAGAAGGCCTTCCGTGAGTTTATTATATCCACCAATGGGTATACCTTGGTATTTGTCATTAAAGTAATTGTTGTCAAATGTAAACCGGACGGGAAGTCTTTTGATAATAAATGAAGGGAGTTCGGTGGCAGGTCTGCCCCATTGCTTTTCGGTATAGGCTTTTATAAGCTTGAAATAAATATCAGTTCCAACCAATGAAATAGCTTGTTCTTCCAAGTTTTTGGGTTCTTTGATACCGGCCTGTTCTACCTGTTCCGCAATTTTTGCTTTTGCTTCTGCGGGTGTTTTTACCTTCCAAAGTTGGTAAAAAGTATTCATATTGAAGGGGAGGTTATACAGCTCTCCATTGAAATTGGCTACTGGGGAATTGGTATATCTGTTAAACTCCACAAAAGAATTTACGTAGTCCCAGATCTCCTTGTCGTTGGTATGGAAAATGTGTGCACCGTATTTATGAACGTTTATTCCCGCTATATTTTCGCAATATATATTACCGCCTGTATGTTCTCTTCGGTCAATCACCAAAACCTTTTTGCCGCGTTTAGTAGCCTCATGTGCAAACACAGAACCCCATAACCCTGCTCCAACAACTAAATAATCGTACTTTTTCATGAATAAAATGACTGAATCTTGAATTTCGAATGCGAATCTAACGAATTGATATGAGAAAGGCTCCCATTGGGAGCCTTTCTCATATACTTTTTGTATGGTCTTTTTATGGTAGTAATTTCAATTCTACACGACGGTTTTTCACAAGGCCTTCACGTGTTGAACTATCAGCTATTGGTTTGAATGAGCCGAAGTAATCCACTATCACCTTGCTAGGATCTTTAAGTCCTGCTTCGTTGATTAGGAAGTTTTTAACCGCTTCAACCCGACGACGTGAAAGTGCTACATTGTAACGATCTGTTGCACGACGATCCGCATGACCCGCTAGTTGCAAGCGACATCCGTTTCTATTCATTAAAGTAGCAACGTTTTTCAACATTTCTTGGAATTCAGGATTGATTACGTTCTTGTCAGTATCAAACTGGATGTTAGCGAATATTTCACTACACGCTGCACCTGTTGCCAATGCATTTTTAACGTAAGAATCAAAATCAAGTACACGTCCGCTACCATCTACAATGCTACCAGCTGGTGAGTTAGGCTCCTTATCGAAGAAGTCGGATACACCATCACCATCCGTATCGAGTAACAATCTTGGATCGATATCGTCTGGGCGATTTGCTCTGGCAACAGAATCCATTTCTTCAAGCGTAAGGATCTTAGGTGCTTTTAGCAATACTTTAGGATCTGTATATCTAAGGTTATAGTAACCACCTTCATCGGGTCTGTAATCCCATTTGCCATCTACCTTCTGAACTTTTAATGGGTTTTTACCCAGTTTGAAAGTAAGTTGGATGGATCCGTAACCGTATTGATCCAGTTCAGAGTTTCCTTTATGCGATGTTTTTTGGTTTTTGATCAAATTAAGATCCTGAGTACGATCATAATCCCCACCATAAGTAGCATCTAGGAAGTCAGAGTTGGTATGATTCAAACGAAAATCAAGACCAAGATCCAGTCTTTTAGTTAATTCGTAAGAAATATTCAAGCCCGTTGGAACGATCCAATCGTTTTTCTTGCCGGTTTCTCTTAGTTTAAGACCGCCGGTCAAATCATAAGCAGTGGCATCGTAGAAAACTTGTCCAATCCCTGCGTAAGCATCGATTTTCCAACGTTTCATCTTATTAGGCCCCATCAGTAACCCTTTCAGGTTAACGGTACCAGACAAAGATACATCGCCGTAGTTGCCTTCAAAATACCTGTTGTAATTTCTACGTTTCATACCACGTAAGTTTCCAACAGATCCGTCAAGGCGTGCTCCAAATAAATAAGATAATTGTTTATTGATGGTTAAACCTCCTTGAAAGGTACCCGACTCTTTATGGCTGTCGGAATTAGTTTCGGTTACTGGCCAAAAATCATATTCACGCAAATCTCCGAAAAACATAGACGGACCAAAGTGAGCGGAAATTGACCAAGTATTCATCTTATACGGTCCATCATAGGAAGCCTTCGGGTTATAATCCGTAGAATTTGGCTGCACCAGTGGTTGTGCAACAGAAGGCAGAGCCATCAAGGTTCCCAAAGCAAGTGAACTAATTAACTGGGATACTTTTTTCATACTATTCAAGTTAGCGTTTTAGTTTAACTAGGAGTTGATTAATAATAATCAAATGATAAAACAACACTCATGGCCAAATGTCATTATAACGATACCCCCAGTGGTCACAAAATTAGATTAACAATATCATTAAATCAACCAAGAATTTATAATAATCGAAACTTTTAAAGCATTTTAAATAAAAATACACACTTTAATTGTTTCTTACTTCTTTTAAAGCCTTTGCATTAGTTTTTTTACCATTTCTTTTTTCCAAATTGAAAATTCCCCTGAAATGATTTTTTCTCTTGCAGTATTCACAAGCCAAAGGTAAAAAGTCAGATTGTGTATACTGGCTATTTGAGCCCCTAACATTTCACCAGACTTTACTAAATGTCTCAAGTAGGCTTTGCTATAAAAACTACTTGCATAACCGCCCAGATTTATGTCTATTGGTGATAAGTCGTCTTTCCATTTTTCATTTTTAATATTGATGATACCTTCTGTTGTAAAAATCATGCCATTCCGCGCATTCCGCGTCGGCATTACACAGTCAAACATATCAACTCCCAGTGCAATACATTCTAAAATATTTGCTGGAGTGCCTACACCCATCAAGTACCGAGGCTTTTCTGGCGGTAAAATAGCGCAAACCACCTCGGTTAATTCATACATTATTTCAGCTGGTTCTCCTACTGAAAGTCCACCAATAGCATTTCCTTCCCTTTCCTGTGCTGCTATGAACTCAGCAGATTGTTCCCTAAGGTCTTTATATACACTGCCTTGTACAATTGGGAAGAGCGTTTGTTGGTAATTATACTTTTCTTCCGTTTCGTCAAATCGATTACAGCACCGGGTAAGCCAGCGATGGGTTAATTCCATAGACTTGCGAGCATACGTAAAGTCACATGGGTAGGGCGTACATTCATCAAATGCCATAATGATGTCTGCGCCAATGGTTCGTTGAATATCCATCACACCTTCTGGGGTAAAAGTGTGGATGCTACCATCAATGTGGGACTTAAATACTACACCTTCTTCATTTATTTTACGTCCCGTACCTGCCAAAGAGTAAACTTGATAACCACCGCTATCCGTCAGGATAGGACGATCCCACCCATTAAACTTGTGTAGCCCTCCTGCTTTACTTATAATTTCAAGCCCTGGCCGGAGATAAAGATGGTATGTGTTTCCTAATATTATTTGCGCTTTAACA
>CAXBLH010000078.1:0-15694 GCA_963976315.1 uncultured Dyadobacter sp. | reverse complement strand
TCCTGCCCGTCTAATAATGGCTCAAAAACACCTCCATTTGCATCAAAAGCAGCTGCATAAAGGATACAATCCTCCATTCCCAGAAAATCCGCCGTTTTCTTTTCCAGTTCTTTATGTATATTTTGGGTGCCACAGATAAACCGAACCGAAGACATCCCAAAGCCATGGCTTTTTATCGCTTCAATTCCTGCTGCGATCACCTCTGGATGAGACGACAGTCCGAGATAGTTATTAGCACAAAAATTCAAAACCTCCCCCCCATTTTCAGTGGCGATTTGAGCAGACTGCGGTGTGGTAATGATGCGTTCCGTTTTATATAATCCCGCTTCCTTTATTTCCTCTATTTCTTTTTTAAGAGCTTCTCCTATATTTCCGTACATCTTTTATTAATTTAAAAGTGTTTGTAAACTTATTAATCTATTTTTCCAATACTTGGTATTTTTGCTGCAATGCGGCTATCATTTCGGTAGTAGTTTTATCCAAATCATATTGTGGCTTCCAGGACCAATCTTCTCTGGCCAGCTTATCCTCGATTAACTTCGGCCATGAATCCGCAATAGCTTGTCTAAAATCAGGCTGGTAGACTACCTCAAAATTGGGTATCTGCTTCCTTATACTCTCCACAATTTCGGAAGGAGAAAAGCTCATTCCAGCCAAATTATAGGAACTTCTAACGGTAATATTTTCCGAGTCCGTCTCCATTAATCTAATTGTAGCATCCATTGCATCGTTAATATAAATCATTGGCAGCACCGTTTCTGGTTTCAAAAAACATTCAAAAACAGCTCCATTTACTGCTTTGTGGTAAATATCTACCGCATAGTCGGTAGTACCTCCTCCGGGTGCAGACTGATGGCTAATAATGCCAGGATAGCGCAGTGAACGAACATCAAGGCCATATTTACGATGGTAGTATACCGACCAATTTTCACCAGCTACTTTGCTAATACCGTATACAGTGGTCGGGTTAAGTGGGGAATTTTGAAAAGCGCACTTCGAAACATCACTGCCAAAAACAGCAATAGAGCTAGGATAAAATAGTTTTTTAATCCCCTTTTCCCGCGCTACTTCCAACACATTAAAATACGTCTTCATATTAATGTCCCAAGTCTGCAAAGGTAGCTTTTCCCCATTAGCCGATAAAATAGCCGCCAAATGATAGATCTGAGAAATCTGAAACTTGTCTACCAAACGGGCAATTGCCTGTGCATCGGTAGCATCCAAAACCTCAAATAAGCCTTCCGCCTGATCTATAGCCCGGATATCAGTGGCGAGTACATGATCTGCTCCGTAAATATCTCTCAAATAATTAACCAGCACCGAACCTATCTGTCCATTGGCACCAATCACCAGAACGTTTTCAGTTTTCATAAACAACAATGAATAAAAGTACAATTCTCTGGCAATTTCCGTAATATTCAATTTTAGTTCAAGAATTCGGTATTTTTACAGTAAAAATTCCTGTACTTTAAACGAAGCAAAGAACAAACTACTTTTCCAACCAACCTATAAACCAATTACCCGAAAAATTTATTGCTACTATGGAACAACTAGACAAAATCGACACCAAAATCCTTAGAATTTTACAAAAGGATGCTAAAAAAACGACAAAAGAAATAGCCAAACTTTTAAATCTAACAGTTTCACCGGTTTATGAAAGGATACGCCGGCTTGAAAGCCTCGGATTTATTAAAAACTACGTAGCCATTCTGGATAAAAAACTTATAAACAGATCCATCACTACCATTTGCCAGGTATCGATGAGGTACCATAATGAAGCCTTTATTGAAAAATTTGAACGAGAAGTTCAGGATCTGGAAGAGGTGCAGGAGTGCTACCACATGGCAGGGCAGGTTGATTTTTTACTCAAAATCAATGTAGAAAGCTTAGATGCTTATCATAATTTTGTAAGGTACAAACTTTCCAAAATTGACAACATTGGCGTTCTCAATAGCACTTTTGTACTAAAAGAAATAAAACATACTTCTGCTTATTATATTTAAATACCCTATCGCGAATTGTTTTGTGATGCCGCCTATTGTCCAGTTCGGCCTGAAAACAATCATGCTAACTGACTGTCCTTCGTGAATGTTGGCATACAAAATAATTCGTGATAAACCCTATTCGAGTTTAAGAATGGCAGGATCAGATTCCCTTTTTATCAATTTCAAAAGAAAAGGAATTGCTTCCAAAACTTCCATTTTTAGACATCCCTTGTACTACTACCCGATACTTACCCGTTTGATCGGAAGTGAAAAATTGAAGCTGCGTACTTCCAGTAGCATCAACAGTAACATTCGGATTCCAATAAAGTAAATTTCTAAAATCGGGGATACGACTAGCCTGAGCAGCAGTATTCTCATATTTGGGAGCGTAAAATTCACGGTGGTACTGAATTCCTTCATAGGGCATCACCTGAATGCGAGGGTCAAGCTCAAAGCCAGCCAAGTCGTTCCGGTAAGTAGTCATACTCACAATTCCAGTAAAAGCCATTGAGCCCATAAAATATTTGGCATCCATTAATTCAATTTTTTTAATTTTTAAGGGATCGAACGCCATGATTTTACCAATATCAAATATTGGAATTCCATCAAGTAATACCAAAGGATCGGAGTTATAGATGGTATTGGGAACGAGTTTATCAATCATTTTGAAATGAAACTCCTTTTGCTTTCGACGTACTAACACGCCTCGCACATACTCACGAAACACTTCTTCCATGGTTGGAAATCTGGTGAAATCGTCTAGAGAATACCTTTCATCGGGTAAACCAAAGAACGCTAGCGTATCCGAAATACTTCTATCACCCTCCAAATAGTTTTTGGGTAAAAAAGCATTTCTAGTCTGCATATTGATAGTCCGGGTTAGCAAAAGCTGTTCGTTGGCTTTATCAAAATTAAAAGCTGGAATAAGCTTACTCGAAATTTGTTTTGAAAAGGGATTGTCAATTTGAAATTGGTAGGTACTATCCATCACTAAATTGGTTTGAACCGTAAGCTCTTTGGGTCCCCAAAAATCTTTTACCTCAAACCGTGAAAAACCCTCTCTTTCGCTATAGGTAGTGTATAGCCTTACTGGAAAATCAGGGGCTGCCAAAAACAATTCCTTTTCAACAGCAGGTGCTCCAGTATTCTTATCGGTAAGTGTCCCGGTAATAAAATGACCTTGGTACTCAGGTAAAAATTTGTACTTACCTGCACTATTATTCAAAACATTAGTCCATTCAAATCGCCTCCAACCATGTGTTAACATCAAATTATCAACTGCAATATTCTTTTGCTCATTTTTATTATTAAAATAGTATTCTGGCGATTCTACATTCCCCTTTAGGTCAGAAGTCAGTAACATATACGCTGCAATATGGGTAGGATCCATGGCTTTAATGCCATCTTCCCGAAATATAGCAATGGAAAAATCTGAGCCGGCAATAGCACCATTTCCCAAGGAGGATGCCACATCTACGGTTACCTTTTCTCTGGTAGTAAATACGGGTTTACCCACCTTCCCTGTCACTGCTAAGGCAGATTTGGGGAACTTAAAAAAGAGGCGTTCACAAATCGGATTCATTTTTTGATCCACAATAGTCAACTGGCTGATCCCATCCCCTAAGGAAGCTTTGTCAATAGTAGTAGTTCCGCCTTTATTATTCATTTCAATGCGAGTAACCGTGGGGCTACCTTGACGGGTATGGGCAACTAGATACAGGGTTTCCAGGTTGATATCAGTAGACTTTCTAATATTAATTTCTAGCTTATCCCCAGCTTCAGATAAATGCATCACTATTCCTTTCTCTAAAACCTGCGGAAGCTTAAAGGCGGTTTTGTTACCCTCTTCATCGGTCAATTCAGCGGTATAATTCTGATTCTCTTTTGGCGTGAAGCTAAAATTTCCTATTCCAAATTCAGCAGGTCTAAAGTTAGCTACTACTTCACGGTTATTGTCAAATACTTGAGCTGTGAAGTCAACGCCCAAGCCCTCGATATTTGTTGCCCTAAAACCTATTTTGCTTTCCAAGCCAGCCACTAAATCCCCACCTTCTGGAAAAAACTGCAAGTCATATTTAGTAACAGCATCTTTTTCAGGATTTGGATCAAAGGCAACAAATGAATTGATAATGGTGATATTGGATTCAAAATAATATTCCGCGGAGAAGTTTTTCATCCAACTGGTATAGCTTCTTACTTTGTAGGTACCGCTGGCAATGCTGGATGGGATAATTAGACTTCCATCGCCTCGACCATCTGCTAACTGGAATTTGGTTTGAGCCACAGCATTATTTTCTCTATCCAATATTTCCAAGTAGCCCACTTTACTCATTGAGCTATTTTGATTTGTAGAGGCATCCACCATATATGCTTTAAACCAAAGCGTTTCCCCTACGATATAAAGTGGCCTGTCGATATGTAAATACAATTTCTCTTGAATGGCCCGTTTCGAATAAATTTCAAAATTGGTCTTAATTGTATTTACAACTGCATCCTGTGCTTGAGACAATGATGCCGAGATTATCAAAAAGCAGCAAAGGCGAAATCCTTTTAAGTTCACTGTATTCTTATTTATAAATTAATACTTTTACGAACATTTCAATGAGGAAGTAAACTTCTTCACCATTCATATTAAAACTTCCAGAAGGATGGTTTCACAGTAGTACCCCCTTGTACCCGGCAGTCTAAACAATAGGGCGATGCAGCTAGCACAGAAACTTCGTCCAGATAGTTGACTAATAGCTTACTAGTTTCCAGAGCACATTCTTGCATGGGGTTCCCACACACCGTTGCAGGCATGGTATCCATCAAACAAACTTCGGGGCGGCCCAAGCGTGGACTAATAAAAATCCTTTTGGAAACGGCTTTAGCTGCACCAAAATATCCAAACACCAATTCTTTATTATCGTCTACATTACGGATATTCCCCGTGACTTGCGAAGGCAAAGGATCAAATAAACTCCCCGTACTCTGGGTTGTTTTTGATAAATCTGTCCAGTATTCGAATTCTTCCCTTGTAAGACCAAACTGCTTCACTAGTAAACTGTAACGTATAAGTAATTTTCGGGTACCTATTTCAACAATATTAATGGGTAAATCTTTGATCTCATCCTTGCTTAGCTTAATGGTGGAGCCTAACATGATATTAGTTGATTTTCCAGAACGCCAGCAGGTATATATATTTTCTTGTCGGTCTATTATCTCACGAGTTCCCTGTTCCAAATCACCCACTGCTTCTATTGCGGAGTATAAAGGGGCATTGTATTCATAAGTTTCTTCGAATGTCCAACGATAAAAACGGGTTTTTCCAGTATTATCATGGGTATTAACACTAAACACCATTGCATTACGATTCTCGTCCACTTTGGCTCCAATACTGTCAATTTCGGGAGTAGATACCGCGGTCACAAATTCAGACTGGTAATGCCTTCCATCCCTGGTAACTATATCCAGTCTATATTTTTGGGCGGTACTGAAAACAACAGGGGGTAAAATATACTTTCCACCACCTATCTCAGAAAAAGCATAGGATTCGCCTTGCTCGGTTTCAACCTTTAACCGAGCACCACTTTCTACACTTGGATTTACCTCCGCATTAATATTCTGGGAATGGCGTAGTGCGATCATGCTTGTATCCGCACTCAAATTCAAAAAACCATCAACCACCAAGAACCCTTCATCCGAATTAACCTCCGGTGGCGAAAAAGTATCTATACATGCTTGTATACCCAACATTGCCAATAAAAGCACCAGTAAAGGAATATATTTTCTATTTTTCATTAACTCAATATCTAATTGTGATCAGAAATGCTATTACAGTTAGATGTTTCCACCTAGCCTAACAAATTGTTAAAATCTAAAATTATAAGTAAGTGTAGGTATAGGTTGCCCAAAAATGGATAACTGATACCCATTGACCCTTCCTTGTATCGTTTGGAAATAGACCGAAGTTGGGTTGCGCCGACCCAGTAAATTGTACACGGAGAATGACCAGGAACTATGCGCTAATTTTTTGATTTTGTGATTGCCTTCCACGTTCAAAGAAACATCAGCCCGATAATAATCAGGTATTCGGTACTGGTTACGATAAGCGTAATAAACGCGCTGTGAGCCATCCATAATGTATTTACCTACCGGCGGTGTATATGGCCTTCCGGTGCTGTATGTAAAATTAAGCGACAAGCTAAACCGGTGCGAAAATCTATAATTGGTTATAGCCGTAAAATCGTGTGGTTTGTCATAATTACTAGGATAGAAATCACCCCCATTTGGTGCATCGGGGGATTCCCGGTCAATAGCTCTAAGCATGGTTCTGGAATAGGTATAGCTCACCCATCCGTTAAACTTACCCGTTAACTTTTTAACTAAAAGCTCTACACCATAGGCCTTCGCTTTGGTATTAATCACGGCAGCCTCTATATTATGATTCATAAATAACGAGTCTCCGCCTTTATAGTCAAGGAAATTATTAATGTTCTTATAATAACCTTCCAAAGAAACTTCAATTTTATTACCTCTTAAATTTCGATAGAGCCCCACCGAAATTTGATCGCCAAGCTGGGGTTTAATAAAAGGGTCACTCAGTTTCCAAATATCTGTTGGGGAAACGGTCATGGTATTCGAAAGTAAGTGAATGTACTGTCTTAGGGTATTATAACTTACTTTCAAACTTAAATTATCCAGCAAATTATACCTTGCCGAAGCACGAATTTCTGGCCCGCCGTAGGTCTTGATATTTTTCCTTTGGGCATAATTTTCGACACCGTTTTGATAAATATAGTCTATTGGCAAACCTGGCACATAAGAATTAATCGTTTTGGGGCCTAGGTAATTGAACATAGAAAAGCGCAGTCCAAGGCTAAGCGAAAGCTTGGGACTTACCTCAAATTTATCTTCAATATACAAGGCACTTTCCAATGCCTGCTCAGGTTCCAGTTCATCGGGTACTATTAAGGATTGTTCACCTCGCTTCTGGAAAGAACCCGGGTGTAACTTGTAATAGATAGATGAAAGTCCAAATTCAATGGTATGGCGAGGGGTAATTAAATAACTAAAATCCGCTTTAAAGTTGGATTGGTTGATATCAAACTTTAAGTCAAACGAATTAAGCGGTAGCCCAGCTGCTGCCATTTGGTAATTGTATTTACTATGGGTAGCAGTAATTTCACTATACAGTTTTGGATTGAAAGTATGTTTCCATTTAAGAGCAGCCAGCTGGTTATTATAGGAGTACGTAGTATCTCCGTAAAGCTTGAATCGGTCGCTACTGCGGTAACCAGTAAGGATCAGCGTATTTTTTTCGTTGATTTCGTGGGTAACTTGTAAATTTAAATCGTAAAAATTGGCGGAGCTTTTGTTATATGCCGGATTGTCCAATGCGCGAAATACCCAATTGGAATAGGTGGATCGGCCGCCAAGAATAAATGAAGTTTTGTCCTTTACAATAGGCCCTTCCACCGTAAGACGGCCTGTTAATAGCCCAATACCCCCAGAGGCCACAAATTTCTTTTTATTGCCGTCACGGCCATTGATATCTAAAACCGAAGAGAGACGGCCACCATATTTGGATGGAATGGTACTTTTATAAAGCTCAATATCACGAACTACATCGGGATTGAAAGCAGAAAAGAACCCAAAAAGATGAGATGGATTATAAATAACGGCCTCATTAAACTGGATCAAATTTTGATCTGTAGATCCACCCCGGACGTTCAAACCAGTACTATTTTCCCCTACCGACTTCACGCCAGGCATTGTCATGATCGTCCGCAGTAAGTCAGTTTCACCAAAAACAGTAGGTACTTGTTTCAGATCCTTGATGGTAAGTTTCACTTGTCCCATTTGGGTGCCCACCACATTTTTATCAACACCTGCTTTTACTTTTACTTCCTTTAATGCAATCACACTTTCGCGCATCTCTATATCCAGCTTTCCGTTTGAATATAGTATTACTTGGCGTTGTGTTTCCCGCATTCCAAAACTTTTAATTTTCAATATTTGCTTACCTCTTGGGATGGTTAAGGAATAGAAACCAAGTGCATCCGTGCTGGCCCCGATGGATGGTTTTTCGATAAATACAGCAGCACCGATTACCGGTTCGCCATTGTTAGCATCTCTTACATAACCAGTGATGGTAGCGTTTCCAGGAGCTATTTTATATTTTCGAATCCCAATTTCATGAACTTTACTTTCCGCACTGGATAATAGCTTTTCCTTTGCCTCATTTTCAGGATTGGTGTAACTATAATCCGCATTATCCGCCGCACGGACAGGATCAAACAGGCTGGGCTGCAAAGTGGTGAGAATTCTGTTCCCCTCCGTGATATAGATGCGCTTTTGATCATCAATCGAATAGGCGAAGTCTGATCCCTTGAATATTTGCTCCAGAACCTCCTTAACGGTTTTGTTTTGAACATTCAAATCCAGGGCCAAGTTTTCGAAACGCTCAGGGTTATAGTAAAAATAATAATTGGATTGTGCTTCTACCTGTTTTACAAATTCGCTAAACTTGGCTGAATCCAATTTCATGGATATACTCGCTTCGCTGGCTTGTTGTGCTTGCACGGAAACCACACCGCAAAAAAGAATTATAAAAAGGAATAAAGGTAAAATTTTTGAGATCATAGAACGGTTTGGTCATATTTTTGAACCATTGTCAGAATCGCCTCTTCACGATTCTTTCGAAAGTTAATTTGTTTGGCACGCAGGCTTTTCTTTAAGGTTCTTTCATGGCCCGGGAAAAGTGCTAAAACTGATTTTTTAGTTCGCACCTGTTTGTATGCTCCACTTCTATATACATAATACATATCCTTTTGAGGAAAAAGGGCTATTACCCTTTTGTCGTCAATTTTTTCTTGCCTATCCTTTCTACGAAAAATAATTGCCTGGGTTTTACCATTATAAACAATATCATAATATCCGGTTTTCATCCCATCAGCAATATCTTTTCCAGAAATTAGGCGTTTAAAATGATGATTATAGATTATAAAATCGCTAACCTTTGCGGATTGTAAAATCATGTGATCGCCGTTAAGATGATGTATTAGTAGCTCTTGCCGGTGAATATCATATTTCAGCTGAACACTATCAAAACGCTGACCATCGTAACGTACGCTTCCGTAATACCATTCCCGCTCGTTATAAAACTGGTGCTCTTCGGACTTGTGATCGTACAAAAAGTAAACTCTGCCATTATACAAATTTTGCGAAAACTGGGTGGCCACCTGATACGTTTTAACAGGTTCAGCAAGATGGACTTTGGAAGGAAAATTGGAAATCGCCACTTGGCCTGAGGCCAAAAAGGGAGAAAAACAAAAGGCTAATAGTAAAAAATTATAAATACGCATATATCATTATTAATTCCCTGAACGCATTGAATTTAGATTGAAAGCAATTTCACATGAAAAGTAGTAAACAAAAGTTACAATTTTAAAGAAAATCAATATTAGTATAACAACTATACCCAAAAATATCCAACTTATTTCTATTCCTAAATATTTTTAATCGGAGATACCAGTAAAACTAGTACGACTATTGCTAAAAGAATACTCCATAGTAAGTGGAGTTGTTGCAATTATACTGATCAATTTTTCATAAAATTGGTTGCAAAAGGAAAAAATCTTTTCTACTCTTGGATATAGAATCTAAATTTGGAGGTAAGTATCACAATTGAAATACGAAAAAAAAGCAATGAAAATATTAATCACTGGTGGAGCTGGTTTTGTTGGCTCAGCAATTGCCATTTCATTAAAGCACAACTATCCTGAGTATCAGATATTTGCATTAGACAATTTAAAGCGGCGTGGATCCGAATTAAACTTATCCAGACTTAAGGAAGCTGGTGTTGAATTTGTACATGGCGATATTCGTAATAAAGAAGATTTTGATTCTATACCCGCAGTAGATTCGGTAATAGAAGCATCCGCTGAACCTTCGGTATTGGCTGGGCTTGATGGTACTCCCGATTACCTCATCAATACCAATTTAGTAGGAACGGTAAATTGTCTGAACTATGCATTAAAACACAAAGCAGACTTTATATTTCTTTCCACCAGCCGGGTGTATCCAATCAAAACGATTGAAACCTTAAATTTTATAGAAGAAGATACACGTTTTGCACTTAGCGATGACCAACCCGTAGCGGGAGTTTCTTCAAAAGGCATTGCTGAAGACTTCCCTTTAAATGGTGCCAGATCATTGTATGGTACTACCAAACTGGCTTCTGAGCTAATTATTCAAGAATATAATGAGTTCTATAATTTACGTACCGTGATCAACCGTTGTGGTGTAATCACTGGACCTTGGCAAATGGGCAAGGTGGATCAGGGGGTAATGGTACTTTGGATTGCGAAACATTACTTTGAGCAACAACTAGGCTACTTTGGCTATGGTGGTACGGGTAAGCAAATACGAGACATGTTGCATGTCGACGACCTTTACCGTTTGGTAGATTGGCAACTTCATAACATTGAAAAAATCAATGGTGAAATTCTTAATGCGGGAGGAGGCTTGGAAAGTAGTGCTTCCTTACAAGAGCTTACCAAAATTTGCCAAGAAGTTACAGGAAAAACGATCCCCATAAAGGTGGTACCTGAAAACCGTACCGCAGATATTCGCCTATATGTAACTGATAATACAAAGGTAACCGACTTAACTGGATGGAAACCTGAAATCGGTATACGTCAGATTGTGGAAGAGATAACCGCTTGGCTAGCCGAAAATGAAAAAGACTTGGCACCTATATTGAAATAGCATCGGAAACATTTGACCTTATCACCATTTCATTTTGAATTACTATTGGCTTACAAATTATTCGTAATAAGGTTTTAAAATAGCATTAAGCGTTCAAAAAATCGGGACGCCTAATGCTATTTTTTTTCTTAGGGATTCCAAATTGTGGAAGCAATATACCGTTCTGGTTTATTTTTATCTTGGAAATAATAAAGAGTTACCACCTTTCCATCCGGCCTTTGGGTCGATCTTACATAACCAATATCACGCCCAGAACCATCATTTCGCAGTACAATCTCTGGCGACCAGCTTTTACCGTCATCAGAGCTGGTTTTGGCACAAATACGATAAGGTTCCGACCTTACACCATAAGTCAGACAAAGACGACCATCTTTTAATTTTATCAAACTTGGAGGGTTTCCTTCCCCCAAATCATTGACAGGTG
Organism: uncultured Dyadobacter sp.; assembly: GCA_963976315.1. GTDB lineage: Bacteria > Bacteroidota > Bacteroidia > Cytophagales > Spirosomataceae > Dyadobacter. The sequence continues at coordinate 4,534 of CAXBLH010000078.1, read as the reverse complement.
GAGTCATCAAACTCCAAGTTTTACCAGCGTCGGCACTTGCATAAGCATCAATCCATCGATGAGTATCTTCCCTTCTCCTAATTGTTACCAAATAGTTTGAATCCGAAAGTATAACTCCTGACGGCATAATACCAAAACCTTCTGGTTCCGGACCAATTTTACCTACCAAGTTCCAGCTCAGACCGCCATCCTTAGTAATTACACAAACTGGACGACCTTCTTCATTATTCTCTTTTGGAAAAGACATAAATGCTAAACAAGTATTTTTATCAATTACTACATAGTTAGTCCTTGAAATAACCTTTGATGATCCTGAGACTTCTAGTTTATAGGGACCTTTCCAAGTATGGCCCCTATCATAAGAGCTGTAGAATACCGAAGGCCCACTGTTAAAATCTATAAACTTAATCGCCATTGCAAAATCGGGGTGCTTAAAATTAATAGGACTTGTAAGCAAACTCGGCTCCATTCTGTTGGTATAAACCGGTTCGGTACCATGCAAACTCGGCCCCCTCGCAACCAAGACACCATCAATTGAAGGGTCTTCAATGTTCCAAGTTTCACCGCCGTCTAGGCTTCTGGCAAACATTGATACCTCTGGCTTTTCCCGATCAATATTATGCATGGTGGGTCCTAAGTCCTTGTGATAACCCTTGGCAAAACCAACCAATATTTCATTACCCCAAGTCCAAATACCATTATTTGCTGGCCAGCCACCAAATCTACCCTTCTCGTAATATACCTCAATATGTTTTGGTGCATCGTTTTCCAATCCGCTTTTCTCACTGGTTTCACTATCCGAACTTTTGTTACAGGAAAACAGGAAGGCAATCACACAAAATAAATAAAGACCTTTCAACATAATTGATTAACGTTATAGTTTAATTAAACTTTTCTAAAAATCAGCAGGTTAAGTATGTGTAAAAACTTTTCCTAAAAACTCAGTAACAGGCGGTATATCAAAACTTTGATTGATCACCCCGCTTCAATATAATACTTGTGAAATAAGTAATTAGGCTCTTTAAATGCCTTAGAATTTAACTAAATATGAAAATCATAGAATGTCCCAGAGACGCATGGCAAGGCTTTCATCCCTTTATTGCAACTTCAATAAAAGCGGAGTATATCAACCAATTATTGAAGGTAGGTTTTGACACTATTGACTTTGGAAGTTTCGTATCGCCCAAAGCGATGCCACAGGTGAGAGATACCTCCCAACTTATTGGCGAATTGGATTTAGAAGCTACTAGTACCAAATTATTAGCCATTGTAGCCAATGAACGTGGAGCTACCGAAGCCTGCCAATTTCCAGAGATTAGCTATCTCGGTTTTCCGTTCTCCATATCTGAAACTTTTCAAATCCGAAATACGCAGTCGACCATGGAGGAATCCTTAAAGCGTGTTCAAAATATTGCGTCTATTTGCGAAAAACACGGCAAAGAAATGGTTATTTATATTTCTATGGGGTTTGGAAACCCATACGGCGATATTTGGAATATTGAGATGGTTTCCGAATGGGTTCAACGGCTAGCCAAATACCATATTCGTACATTCTCGCTTTCGGATACCGTCGGCTTAGCAAATCCAGAAGATATAGCAACATTATTTAAACAATTAATTGCAGCACATTCCCAGATTGAATTTGGTGCTCATTTTCATGTAAAACCATTGGAATGGCAAAATAATATAACAGCAGCTTACCGTGCTGGATGTAGACGCTTTGATGGTGCAATACTCGGATACGGAGGCTGCCCCATGGCACAAGACGATCTTGTAGGCAACATGGCAACCGAAAATCTTTTGCTATTTGCCAAACAGAACGGAGAAACCTTAAACATTAACAACGAACGCTTCACGGAAAGTCGAACTTTGTTTCAGGAGTTAATTAGTCTCATTTGACGGTGTTATTTTTTCTGCTCAGATGATTTTGAGCAAAATGAGTAATCATACTTTCATAGGCGCAGGTTGCATCAAAAAAACAATCGAAATAAACTCAATTATAATCCCGTTTCTGGAATACTTTCTTTTTGTTTTACAAACCTAATACCCACGGAAAGATGGTGCGACATTCCCAGCGACTGGTTCGTGTGCAGGGCATAATCAAACAATAGTTTTTTGGCTACAAAACCAACTCCAAAGTGATTGGATAAGGGTTTTCCTATTAATCCAGCGCGTAAAAAAACGTTTTTATAAAACTGATATTCAGCCCCCATCAATACAGAAATCGGCAAATCCGTGTTTTTATTAAGCTCTACTGATAATTTCAATAATTTTATAGGTTCAAATTGAAGACCCACTTTTAATACCGTCGGAACCTCAGTACGATATTCGCCGCTATACTTGGCTCTGAAAAGATTAAAAGCGTGAGCACCTAAAAATAACTTGGAAGAAAGCTGTACAATACCGCCCATTTCAAAAACCAATGCGCCATGATTGGCCATATAAGATGGAATATTTACACTCGTTTGAAGGTAATTCACTTTCAAACCAATACTGATACGGTCTATTTGATGTCCCGCTCCAAGGCTAATATTTGATTCATTATATAACTTATCTCCAAAACGTAAGACAGAAAAACCTACCGCCAAGTCTTTGGAATACGGAATCACACCACCAAAGGAAAGGGTATTAAGCCCATCGAAGCCATAATACGTGTCCACTCCTGAAAAAAATTGTGCTCCACCGGTACCAGCAATACCCGCTATATTCCCTGAAAATGCCATGGGATCATATCGAGCAACCACTGCATTGGCTAGTCCCCAAGATCGAGCCCCAACAGCATACGGGTTACCCTCTGCCATAGTGGGTACTGGCTGATAAAGAAAAAATACAAAGACAAGAATGAAGTTTATTGATTGAGCAAAGCGTATAAGTTGATACCTCATAGCTTTCAAAAAAAATTAGCCAAACGATAAGCTTGGCTAATGATCTATAAATTTAGGGAAATAATAACAACAATGCTATCAACTAAACTTTCTTTTGACAATAGAAAGCAAGGTAGTCACTGCTTCGCCATTCACGTCCCAGGCATATTTTGAAGCATAACGGTGCCAAATCAAATCTTTGGCCTCTTCATAACTTTTCACCGCATCAAGTTCGTAAATAGCCTTTTCGAAATGTTCATTATTTCGGCTAAACAACTGGTTTACAAACATAAAACGCTGCCCCAATGGGATAGCACCAGAAATAGTTTCTACCTTAACAGGAACGGATCCATAAGTATTTGTCTCGCTAGGCTTAGGAATATCCACTTTAAAACTACTGTTGAGTGAGTTGTTTTCTGGTGGTGTAGACTTAGAGACAATCTCTGAAAGTAAACTAACACTCGACTCCGCTTTTATTGGGTCAATACTTTGAGGCTTAATCGACTCTGAATCCTTCAATGCAATATCAAAAAATGATTCTTCTTCTGGCATTACGGTGGACTTGATTGCCGGTGCAGTAATGCCAGTAACGGTGAGAAGCTTTTCACTATTAAAAGCTAAAATTTCTCCAAATTGCTTTGTATAACCTTCCAAAGCCTCCTTTGAGTCGATCTTTAATAACGCATCATTTAACCATCCCAAAGCCACACTTGACTTTACGGAGGTTTCTCCACTTGCGGCCAAATCTTGGGCTAGCTTTTCCGCCACTTTCTTATTTATATGCGTATACTTAAAAAGCTGCTCCGCGCTATCATAACTAAACCCATCAGAAGCATTAATCTTGTCGGTAAAATATTTTTTGGGCACCAATAATAATTCTAGTGCTTCACGAGTTGCGTCCTCTAAAAGTGGCTCTAGATCGGTCCTTCTTACCGCAATATGTTGGGAGACCGTATTCATAAAAGTTACTAATGCACTTTTTACATTTTCATCTCCAAAATCAAAATAAACACTTTTAAAAGACTCCGCATTACTCTTCCACGTCTCAAAAAGTCGGTTAAGAATTCCTAAATTAACTTGCTTGACGGGGCTAATTTTGAGCAAGTTATGACCATTTAATATATTTTGGGACCGATAAGCTTGGTTCAATACCAAAGTAGAAAATCGAGTTGCGTATTGATTAAGTTCAATTGTATTCAAACCATTCGACATAACGAATAAGATAATTTTAACAGAATTGTTTAATAATATTGTGCTTGTTTTGTAAAGATATTAAAATTTGCCACCTCAACGACTTTCAATCTAAAAGATGTTTATAGAACCTTCATTAAAAAAGCAAAATCCGCGCACTGGTTGGATGGAAGTCATTTGTGGCTCCATGTTCTCAGGAAAAACAGAGGAACTTATTCGCCGATTGAATCGCGCCAAGATAGCAAAACAAAATATAACCATCTTTAAGCCAGCGATGGATAAACGCTATCATCATGAGAACATTGTTTCACATAATGAAAATTCGATTTCATCCATCCCGGTTAAAACCGCTGCTGAAATTTTACTTTCAGCCCAGGATAGCGAAGTTATTGGAATTGATGAAGCACAGTTTTTTGAGGAAGCCATTACTGAGGTCTGTGACCAGCTTGCTAATTCTGGAAAGAGGGTGATCATTGCAG